>JBJKRD010000316.1:0-4640 GCA_046704925.1 Opitutaceae bacterium
CAGCAGGTGAGGCCGTAGGAGGCGTTCTCCACATTGCAGCCGGTGTGGATGGCTCCGCCGCCGGTCAGCACCGCGGCGCCGACGGGAAACCGGGAATAGGGCGCGTAGGCCGCCCGGGCCGCGCGGCGGGCGGCGGTCACGAGGCGGCGGCGTTGGGTGGCGGGGAGACTCATGATGGCGCAGACTGGCGCGAAGCGCCGCGGGTCACAATCCAAACTCGGCCTTCACCTCCGCGAACTTCTCGATCGCGAACGCGAGATCCTCGCGGCTGTGCGCGGCCGACACCTGGGTGCGGATGCGGGCGGCCCCCTGCGGCACCACGGGGTAGAAGAAGCCGATCGCGTACACGCCTTTTTCCAGCAGCCGCGCCGACACCCGCTGGGCCAGCGCGGCGTCGCCGATCATCACCGGCACGATCGGATGGGTGCCGGCGCGGATCGTGAGGCCGGCGCCGGCGAGTCCTTCGCGAAAAAAGCGGGTGTTGGCCTCCAACCGGTCCCGCAGCTCCGTCGAGCGCCCCAGGATCCCCAGCGCGGCGACCGAGGCCGCGGCGACGGTCGGGGCGAGGGTGTTGGAGAACAGGTACGGCCGCGACCGCTGCCGCAGCAGGTCGATGAGTTCCCGCCGGCCGCTGGTGTAGCCGCCGCTGGCGCCGCCGAGCGCCTTGCCCAGCGTGCCGGTGATCAGGTCGACACGCCCGGGCACGCCGCATAGCTCGGGGGTGCCGCGCCCGCGCCGGCCGACGAAGCCGACCGCATGGCTCTCGTCGACCATGACGAGGGCGCCGTGCCGCTCGGCCAGCTCGCAGATGCCCGCCAGCTTCGCGAAATAGCCGTCCATCGAGAAGACGCCGTCGGTCGCGATGAGTTTGAAGCGCGCGCCGGCGGCCGCGGCTTCCTCGAGGCGCGCCGCCAGCTCCGTGAGATCGTTGTTCCGGTACCGGTAACGGCGGGCCTTGCAGAGGCGGATGCCGTCGATGATCGATGCGTGATTGAGCTCATCGCTGATGACCGCGTCGGCCTCGCCCAGCAGCGTCTCGAACAGGCCGCCGTTGGCGTCGAAGCACGACGAGTAGAGAATGGTGTCGTCGGTGCCGAGGAACGCGCTGAGCCGGGCCTCGAGTTCCTTGTGGATCTCCTGGGTGCCGCAGATGAAACGCACCGAGGCCAGCCCGTAACCCCAGCGGTCGAGCGCGGTCCGGGCCGCGGCGACGACCTCGGGGTGGGCGGCCAGCCCGAGGTAGTTGTTGGCGCAGAGGTTGAGGACCTGCGGACCGGTGGTGATGCCGATCCGGGCTTGCTGCGCGGTGGTGATGACCCGTTCCCGCTTGTAGAGGCCGGCCTGGTCGATGCCGGCGAGGGTGGCGTGGAGGTGTTCCGCGAAGGCCGGGGTGAGCATGCCGCCAGTATGGCCGGCCGCGCCACAAAGCCTAAGCAAAAATTCGCCGGGTCCGGTGGGCGCGGCAAGGCTGGACGCGGGCGTCGGTTTCTGTGATGAGTGGGGCGCCGTCGGTTCCAACCTTAACCCCGCCCGTCCATGAGTCTCGTCTTCCTGGTCTTCACCAACCTCGTCCTCATCACCCGGCTGTGTTATCACCTGCGGGAGGGCGGGGTGAACTGGCGCCTGTGGAGCATCAAGACGGTCGTGGAACTGGCGGGACTGTCGCTCTTCGAATGGCACTCGTGGTTGCTGGCCGCGGCCGCGACGGTGGTGGTGGTGAACATGGCCGGCGTGCTGTGGGAAGCGCTGGGCTGGCGGCGCAACGCCGGCCATTTCGTGCTCGGCGTCATCTACCTGCTGGCGCTCAGCGTGTGGTTCTCCCCCGGCTTCGGCCTGAAGTTCTGGCCCGACGTGGAGGCCGTGTTCGAGGGGATGGGGGAGTGGACGGCTTTCAACGCGATCTTCCAGAGCTCCTTCACCACGACCGCCATGCTGGCGCTGTTCGGCCTGCTTGTGGCCATGAGCGAGATGAACCTCGCGGTCCGGGCGGTGTTCGACTTCCTGAACCTCAAGCCGCGGGCGGCGGATTCGGACGAGGTGGATGTCGTGGCGTATGACCGGGGCCGGATCATCGGCTTTCTCGAGCGCGGCCTCATCTACTTTCTCGTGCTGGGCGGCCATTACGATGCCGTGGGCCTCGTCCTCGTCGCCAAGGCGTTCGCGCACGCCCGGCGGTCCGACGACCGGGCTTCGGTCGAGTACGTGCTGATCGGCACGCTGCTGTCGACCTGCCTCGCGATCGCGGTCGGCGAACTGGTCAACCACCTGAGCGGCGGTTGACCGCCGGCGGACCTACGCCGTTTCCCAGTCGAGGATGATCTTCCCCGACTGCCCGGCGCGCATGAGCTGGAAGCCCTCCTCGCAGCGGGCGTAGGGGAAGCGGTGGGTGATCACCGGCGTGATGTCGAGGCCGCTCTGGATCAGGGCGGTCAACTTGTACCAGGACTCGTACATCTCGCGGCCGTAAATGCCGCGGATGGTGAGCATGTTGAAGACGACCTTGTTCCAGTCGATCGCGGCCTTCTCCGGCATGATCCCGAGCAGGGCGATGCGGCCGCCGTGGTACATGTTGTCGATCATGTCGTTCAACGCCCGGGGACTCCCGGACATCTCCAGCCCGACATCGAAGCCCTCCTTCATGCCAAGCTCGCGTTGCACGTCGCGGAGGTTTTCGCGCGAAACGTCGACCACGCGGGTTGCGCCCCTCCGCTGCGCGAGGGCGAGGCGGGTGGGATTCACGTCGGTGACCACGACCTTGCGCGCCCCCGACTTCTTCGCGATCGCGGTCGCCATGCAACCGATGGGGCCGGCGCCGGTGATGAGCACGTCCTCGCCGACCAGATCCCATTGCAGCGCGGTGTGGGTGGCGTTGCCGAGCGGATCGAAGCACGACAGCACCTCGAGCGGGATGGACGGATCGACGTGCACGGCGTTGCTGGCGGGCAGGCACAGGTACTCGGCGAACGCGCCATCGCGATTGACCCCCACGCCCTTGGTGTCCTTGCAGAGGTGCCGGCGGCCGGCGAGGCAGTTGCGGCACTGGCCGCACACGATGTGGCCCTCGCCGTCGACCAGATCGCCGGCGGCGAAGCCGGCGACGTTGGCGCCGACCTCCACGATCTCGCCGACGAATTCGTGGCCGATCACCATCGGGGGCTTGATCGTCTGCTGCGCCCACGGGTCCCAGTTGTAGATGTGCAGGTCGGTGCCGCAGATGGAGGTCTTCTTGATCCGGATGAGCACGTCGTTGGCGCCGGGCTGGGGGACGGGCACCTCGGTCAGAACGAGGCCGGGGCCGGGCTGGAGCTTGGCGATGGCGTGCATGGTTCTCGAGGCCATGAGGAAGGTGGGTTTGCCGCGGACATTAACGGCGGCCGGGCGGGAAACAATCTCCAAGGGGCGCGCGGCGGACCGCGAGCGGGCAACGTCCAACGTCCGGCGCGACGGTCCGGATCAGCCGCAGCCCCGGGTTTATTCCGCCAGCAGTTGCGCGCCCTCGATGGCCAGCAACCGCGCCTTGGTGCGCACGCCGCCGGGACCGGAGAAGCCGGTCATCCGGCCCTTGGCACCGACCACGCGGTGGCAGGGCACGATGAGCGGCCACGGGTTGGCGCCGAGCAGGGCACCGATCGCGCGACTGCCGCCCGGCGGCTCCCCCAACCGCGCCGCCAGATCGCCGTAGGTGCAGGTGTGGCCCGCCGGCACGGTGCGCGCCGCCTGGTAGACGCGCCAGGCGGCCGTGGTGACCCGGCGCGCGTCAAGGGGTACTTTCCTGAAGTCTTGCGGCTCGCCGGCCAGATGCCGCTGCACGCGGCTCACCAGATCGCGTACCCAGGCCGGAGCCGCCGGCGGGTCGACGGCTTCACCCGCGTCGGCCTGCCGGCCCAGCCAGGCGGCGGTGCCGGCCTGGTCCCGCCCCGGCAGCGCGAACGCGGTGAGGCCGGCCTCGTTCCAGGCCAGGCCGCAGGTTCCGAGGGCGGTGGCAAAAAGCAGATGGGCCATGATGCGCGGATCCATTCGAGACCCGCCGCCGCGCGGCACAAGCGGAAATTCGGTTGCGCCGCCCCCGGCGCATCCCTACGCCGTGCGCCATGGAGAACAGATTCTACGCGCCGTTCGATGGCGAAACGTGGGGTGGCCGGCGCCGGGCCGACTATCGCAGCGCGTTTCAGGTCGATCGTGACCGCGTGATCCATTCGCACGCCTTCCGCAAGCTCCAGTCGAAGACCCAGGTGTTTCTCTCGGGCGAGTACGACTTCTACCGCACCCGCCTGACCCATTCGATGGAGGTGGCGCAGATCGGACGTTCCATCTGCCAATACCTGCGCAGCCGCGGCCGGCCGCTGCGCGACAATTTCCACATCGACGCGGATCTCGTCGAGGCCGCCTGCCTGGCCCACGACCTCGGTCATCCGCCGTTCGGCCATGCCGGCGAACGGACCCTGCAGGAGCTGATGCGGCCCCACGGCGGCTTCGAGGGCAACGCCCAGACGCTGCGCCTCCTGACGGAGACGATCTACCAGTCCGAGTCCGGCGTGCGCGGTCTGCAGCCGTCCCGGGGTCTGCTCGACGCCGTGCTCAAATACAAGCGGCTGTACCGCGAGTTTCCCGCGCCGCCCAGCCAGCACTTCCTGTATGAT
>JBJKRD010000317.1:0-10521 GCA_046704925.1 Opitutaceae bacterium
ATGACGGCCCGGCGATGGCGAACATCGAACGGAGCAGCGGACGGCGGGTGCAGCCGGTTTCGGCAAACACCGTGCGGCGTCGGGAGGAGAATGCGGCTTTCGCCGGAAAGTCTTTCGGACGCCCGGCCGGCAACCAGCGCGGCGCCATCCCGGCGACCTCAACGCCGAGTCCGGTCCCGGCGCACCAAACCCGTCCGCCGGCGCCCGCCGGCAAGCCGACGTACGCGCCGACGAGGCCGCCGGTCGGGCCGACGCCGCCGGTGGCGCCCACGCACCGGGACGTATCGGGCCAGGAAAGAGCCCGGTCTGCGGAACCGTACTCGACGCCCAGGCGCAACGAGGAACGCCCGGGGCCGGCACCGAAACCATCAACGGTTCCGTCGCCGGCCGTGGATCGGTCGCGGCCGATGCGCCCGACCGCGGCGCCGGGGACGCCGGCGCCCGAGGCCAAAGCCCGCGGCAACCAGGGCAAGGGCTCCGCCCCCCCCGCCGAGGCTGAGAAGCAAAAGAAATCGAGCGAACACCCGGACGGCAAGAACGGCGCCGAAGAGCGCAAGAACAACAACGAGGCCCGGTGACCGCGTCGGGGCGCTCCGGCGGATCCCTGCTCGACGGACCCCCCAGGCGGCCGGAGTTTTCCGGTTCCGGCACCGGGGCGGCGCGCCGGCCTATTTCACTTCGATGCGGACCGTGTAGGCCCAGTCGAAATTGGGGTTCCCGTTCGGGCGGGTGGAGAAGACCAGCGTGTCGCCCGGCGGTCCCCGGCAGGGCAGGACGGCCTGTTGGGTGCCGCGATCGCCCGGGACGGTGGCGGGTTGCAGCAGGCGGCGAAAGATCGGCTGGCGGGCGCCGCCGGGTCCCTCGCGAGCGACGAGCAATTCGACGCCCGAGGTGACGCCGTTGGTCCGTTGGTAGGCTCCGGGGAGGATGCCGAACTCCCACCGGATCTCTGTGGCTCCGGCGGGGGGCCGCACCCAAAGATCGGTGTTGGGATGGCAACTGAGCACCGTGGTCTCGCCGAGCGGAACGCCCGAATAACCGTAGGTGAAGCGGGCGCGGACCGGGGGCGGCGTCACCATCGAGAACATGCCCGCAGCCTCGGCCGGCGCCAGATCGTGCGCTTCGGCGGGCGTGGCCGCCGCCTCCGGGCGGGCGCGGGTGGTGACTTGATAGAAGCCGTTGTGCCGTGTCAGGACGTCCAGGGCGTTTTCGCGGTAGGCCTCGTTGAGATAGACGTCGGCGAACGGCGCGGAGAACGTCGGCGCCGGGTCGAGGTGGAAATATCCGGCCGCCCGCGCAATATGCGCCCGGTCCCGGCGCTCATCCCCCACCATGACCAGCGCGCCGACATCTTCGCCGTCGAGGTCGCGGAAGGCCCGGGCCAGATACGCCTGGTCGTACTGCAGACCCGCGCGGATCATCAGCGCCCGGCGTTCGGAATAGTACGGAATCATCGGCGCCCAGTCGGCGCCCGCGACCACGATGACGCTGTTCACCGGCGTCAGCGCCCGGATGGCGTCGGTCAGTCCCCAGCCCCCGTGGCCGTGGATCCGCTGTTCGCGGAAATAGCCGGTCGCGTATCCCGCCGGCAGGGCGATCAGCGGCCCGAGCACGAGCGCGGCGCGGAGCCAGCGCGGCAGGGGCGACTCGAGCACCCCGAGAAGGACGTAGCCGAGCGCGATCAACAGGAAGATGGTGCAGGCATAAAAGTAGTAATCCTGGGCGGCATAGGCTTCGGGGAAGAGGATCTGGGCGGACAGGAACAGGCCGGCGGCGGCGAGGATGGACCGACGCTGCCGCCGCAAAAGAATCGCGCCGCCCACCACGAACCCGGCGATCAGCCAGGGCGGCATGATCGCGAGCCGCCAATCCGCCATCAATTCGCGCCAGACCACCGGCGAGAAACGGGCGGCGAGGCTGTAGAGGCCGAAGCTGCCCTCGGTCAGTTCGCGCGAGGCGAAGATGTGGGCCGAGGGGTGGTGCACCTTGAGGGCGTCGGTGAACTTGATCCACCAGATGGTCATCCCGATCGGGAGCAAGGCGGCGCCGAGACCCCAGCCCAGCGTTGGTCCGGCCAGACGCCAGCGGTCCCGGGCGCGAAGATTCCGGGCCAGACGCCACATCCCGCAAACGGCGGCCGGCAGCAGCCAGACCAGGAACGTGGTGCTCTTGACCAGGCCCGCCCCGGTGCCGGCGACCGCGCAAACCAGAAGCCAGTGGAACCGTCGTTCCGGGAGCATGCGGACGAAGGCCGCGAGAAACCAGGCGGAGAACATCACAGCCATCGACTCGATCAGGAACGCCCGCGAATAGAAGATATAGACGGGACAGAGGAGGATCAGGGACAGGACGAGCAGCCGCCGCGCCGGGGCCAGACCCGCGGATCCCAGCAGGAGGAACACGGCGGGAAGGGTCAGATAGAAACAGGCCAGGGATACCGTCCGCGCCGCTGCAAAATGGGGCAGGTGCGCCGCGCGACTCAGCAGGACGACGCTCCACTCATAGAGCGGAAACTCCATGGGCACGGACCACGGCTTGCCGAACAGCGGCGTGGTGTAGCGGAGCGAGAAGCGATCTTCCCTGTCGATGTAGTAGGCGATGATCGCCGTATGGGTCTGGCGGAACTCGTGACCAACCAGCGTGCTGGACCGCCAGTTGAATGTAGCCAGGACGAAATGCGCCACCAGAGCCGTCGCGAAGAGCGCAATCCAGGGGAACGCCGCCCGCGTCGGCCCCGCGGCGGCTCGCCCCGGTCCCGGGTTGGCGTTGAGCGGCGACTCCGCGGCCAAGGGCGACGGGAGGTCGTTCATGCCCGATCACGCCGCTGCGGGGGTTCGTTCCGACCTCCGAGGCGGCCTGCACTTCGTCCGGGGCTCACGGCGGTACATACCGGGCCGCGACGAGGGAAACGTAAAGCAGGAAACGTCGCGACGCGGGCCAACGGCGGCGCACCGGATATCGCCGGCGGAATTCAACGAAGCAGCCCGAACACCGCCACGCCGCGGGTGGTCCCGACATAGACCCGGCCGTTGGCGATCGTGGGGACGGAGAATTTGATTCCGGTCCCGAAGCGATCGCGGCCACCGGGAGCCTGGTCGCTGTCGTAAAGCTCGTGACTGAGGTCCGTCGCGTCGTAAGCGCGGAGGACGGCCGGGTCGCGTAAATCGACCGCCCACACGATGCCGCCGACGTTGCCGTCCGCCGAGATGCTCGGCGTAGCGCCGGGGAAGGTGAAGATGTTCCGCGTCCGCGACGAGGGCCGGGCGGACAGGCGGGCGGCGACCACGGGGTAGGCGCGGAGGGCATCCGCCATCGCGCCATAATACACGGTGCCGTCGAAATAGGCGGGCATGCCGTATTCCTGGCCGGCCAGGGCGTGGGCCAACTCCTGGTAGGCATCGTCCCGGTCGGGGTGGAATCCGCCGAGGTGGTCCCGGTCGACCACGTAGATCGTCTGATCCTTGCCCGCGCCCACGGCCAGATGCCGGACGCGGCCCGCGTTGTCCCTGGCGGCGGGCAGCAGGAGCACGCCACCCGAACCCAGGTCCCAGTCGACGCTCGATTCCCAGATGGTGTTCTTCATGGTGAAATAGTCCGCGACTTCCAGGCGCCGGCCCGCCGTCGAGAGCTTGAGAAGCGCATTGCCGTAGTCGTGGTCGCGGGGAAAACCGCGCGCGTCGAGGGTCACGTCAAACGTGCCATTGCCCGTCATCAGGTAGATGTCGCCCGCGGCGTCGGCGGCGGGCGCCGCTCCCGCGCCCCACAGGCCGCCCTCGGTGCCGTTGGGCGTGAGGTTGAGAACGGCGGTTTGCCTCAGCGTGCGGGCGTCATAGGCGATCACCCAGGCGTTGTACGGCGGGTGATCGCAGTGGGAGGCCCAGGTGGTGTAGATGACGCCGTTGAGCAACAGCAGGCCGCTGCGCTCCTTGACCTGCGCCGGGTCGAACACCAGCCGGCCGTTCACGCTGTTCCTGCCGTGGCCGGGATATTGCGCGCGGATCGTGCCGGGGCTGCCCGGCTGCTCGGCGCCGGTGGCGACGTCCAGGGCGTGCAGGCGTTGGACATGATCGCCCGAGTGGTCCATGGACATCGCCACGACGAACAGCGTGCCGTGCGGGCCGATGCCGCGGTCGATCACGGGCGTGGCGGTTACGCCGATCTCGGGTTCGATTTGACCGCAACCGCGGTCATCGCTGGGCGTTTCTCCGGGACCGAGCAGCGACGTCTTCCAAAGCTTGGCGCCGCTGGTGACGTCGAACGCATAGACGCTGTCGTGTTCGGTGGCGACGAAAAGGACTTCGCGCAAGGCGCCGGCAACCGGCAGATCCGACAGCAACAACGGTTGCGCATAGACCTGGCCATCGGTGGCGAGAAAACCCACCTTCCCGAAACGGTCGGATCTGACGTTGGCGGGCTGCAGGACGGTCTCCTTCAGGTTCCGTCCGGTCCGCGCATTGTCGTTATGATAGGTGAGGACGTCGACCGCCGAGCGCGTCGGGAGCGGCGTTTGCCGCGGGCGGTTGGGTCCGTCCGGCGCAGCGGAGACGCGCAGGCCCGGGCCGAAAAGAAAGGTGAGCAACAGGCATCCCGTCGGGACGCGAAGGCGGCGAGGCCGGACATGCATGGCGTTGGCGATATGCAAATGGATCGTGATACGGAGCGCAGGCTGGACCGGACCGCCGGCCGCCGGGTTCCCGCACGATTTCCGGGGCGGTTGTGCGCTCGATTCCAACGAGTTGGACGATCGGCTCACAACGTCGAACCGACGGCGCCATCACCGGTCCAACGCCGCGGGTTAACCATTCACATCACCCCGCATCGAGGCGCGCCGGGTCAGCGCCGCAGATCCGACGCTCCGCGATGCCCAATTCGAAGGGACCACGCGATGAATACGAACAATCGCTGCATCAGAGCGGCCAGCGTCTGGGTGAGCCTTGGTATCATCGGAATTCTGTCGGGTTGCGCCGACGGGGGCGGCGCCCTTTACGGTTATGCGCCGGATTACGAGGGCCCGTATGCAGTCATTCGGGCGGACAGCGACTTCTACGGACCCCTGAGCGCCTATGGGCGCTGGGTGACGGTGGGATCCTACGGACTCTGCTGGATCCCGAATAATATCGGACCCGACTGGCAGCCGTACGAAGAAGGGTCGTGGGTCGCCACCGACGGCGGTTGGTATTGGGACAGCGGCGAACCGTGGGGCTGGGCGACCTGCCACTATGGGCGCTGGATCGACGACAGTCAGTTCGGCTGGTGCTGGATTCCGGGGACCGACTGGGCGCCGGCCTGGGTATCCTGGTGCGCTGACGACGACTTTATCGGCTGGGCGCCGCTGCCGCCGGAGGGTGCTCATTTTTGGAGCGGATTCTTCGGTTTGCGCGACCGGCGCGCCGCGCGACGGGACTATGTCTTTGTGCGCCGCCGCGACTTTCTGGATCGGGTCCGTCCGGCGGCCGTCATCCCGAACCGCGCCGCGGTTGGTGCCCGCATCGCCGCCGGCGCGAATCTCCGGTTCGGCAGCCACGGGCCGGCACCGAGCGCCGTGGCGCGGGCAAGCGGACATGAGGTGCATCCGCTGCCGATCAGCGCCGTGCGCCAACGGCGGCAATTGGCGATGGTGTGGAATCAGCGCGCCACGGACGTTCGTTTGTACCTGCGGAACGGCGATGAGCGGGGCCGTCCGGGCGTCGCGATGGAATCTCCTCGCCAATCGTACCCGGCAGACAATCCCCGTCTGACGCAGCCGCCGCCGGAGAGGCGCTGGGCGCCGCGCGCGGCGCGGGGGCCGGACCGGACGGTCACGGGCGAGGGGGCGGCGACCCTGCGCCGGGGCGGTCCTTACGAAGCCGTGATCAACCACCAGGTTTACGATCGCAATCATGCCCCGGCCGGAGTGGACGAGGAGGGGCCGCTGGCCCGGCCCGCGTCGCAGCCGCAGAACTCCTACGGTCCCAGGCCGCCGTCCGCGCGGGATTCGCGGGAAGCCGACGGGCGTGCGGACGCGCGCAGACAGCACGGAAGGTACCGGCGGGAAGAGCAGCCTTAGCGCCGGCTGCGGCCGAGCGGCGGGCGGGTGGTGGGGCGCCGACGCTTGCCGGATGGTCGGTTCCCGCCCCCGTGGGGGAACCAACGGGACGCATGCCGGCGTCCTTGCGGACCCGCTGGTCGCACACGCCGCCGATTCGCCGTCGCCCGGCGGCGATTCGACACTTGCGGTGATCCGGCGGATCCGGCTTAAAAAGACGCGCGTCGTCAGCGGCTCTGTTTGTGGGATCGGCTCGCCATCGGTGGTCCTTGGGCGGACGTTTCCCGGAAGCGGTCGATGAGTGGCGCCCGCGAATTCACCCGAATGAACTCACATGATCTCTGGCGGGGGCGGTTGGCAGCCAGCGCCGTGGCGTCGGCCGGCGAGCATTTCCTGCGCGGCGACCCCGGGTCGCGGGAGGCCCGGGTCACGGTTCCGGCGCGCTGGGTCCGGCGCGTTCCGACGGTGTGAGATCCGCGCATGCCCTGGTATCTTTACCTTGCGCTGAAGCAGTTGTTTCCGACGGGACGGCGGGTCGCCTTCTTCACCGTGGCGTCCATGGCCGGGGTGATGCTGGGCGTGGCCGTGCTGATCATCGTGCTGAGCGTCATGAACGGCTTCGGCCACGAGATTCGCCAGAAGATCGTGGAAACCTATGGTGATGTCCGCATCGAGAACGGCGGCATCATGTACGACCAGGACAAGATCATGCGCCAGGTCGCGGCGATGCCGGAGGTCGCGGGGGTGGCGCCCTATGCGCAGGGTCTGGCGATGCTGCAGGCGGGGAACCGCCCCGCCTTCCCCTACGTCATCGGCATCGACCTCAACCGCGAATTGAGCGTCGTGCCCCTGAACCGCTTCCTGGTGGTCGGCCGGATGTCCGACCTTGACGATGACTCGGTCTTTCTGGCTTCCGGCCTCGCGGCCTCGCTGGGCGCCCGGATGGGCCAGACGGTCGACCTCTACTCGCCGCTGCTGCTGGAGCGCCTGAAGCGCAACGAGATCATGCTGCCGCGGGCGCTGCGGGTGGCCGGGATCTTCGAGACCGGCTGGAACCAGGTCGACAGCAACACCGTCATTTGCACGCTCCGCACCATGCAGGACCTTTACGGTCTCGGCACCGGCGTGCACGGGGTGAGCGTGCGGCTGAAACCGGACCACGACGCCGACGCGTTTGCCGCCCGCGTGACGGCGATGCTGGGCGACGACGATCGGGCGGTTTCGTGGCTGCAGAGCAACCGCGACTTTCTCTTCGTGCTGCAGTTGGAGAAGAACATGCTCTTCTTCCTGCTGCTGTTCATTGTGCTGGTGGCGGCCTTCGCGATCACCAGCTCGCTGCTCATCGCCGTGGTGCGCAAGACGCGGGAGATCGGCCTGCTCGCCGCGCTGGGCGCCCGGCCGGGCCAGGTGGCGGCGTGTTTCTGTTTCCAGGGCTGCTTCATCGGCGTGACCGGCACGGCGCTTGGCATCGTGCTGGCGGTCACGGCGCTCACCTTCCGCAACGACGTGGTGCACACGTTTGCCCGCATCACCCAGAGCCAGGCGGCGCTGGAACGGTTCTACCAGTTTTCCAACCTGCCGCTGAGCTACTCGGTGCACGATTTCGTGCTCATCATCGCCAGTACGATCGTGATGGCGACGCTGGCCGGCCTGCTGCCGGCGTGGCGCGCCGCGCGGCTCAAGCCCGTGGAGGCCCTGCGCAGCGAGTAACCCGCGGCCGCCGGCCTCCCGCCACCCCCGCCCCATGCCTTCACCTCCGCCAGATCCGGGCGCGACCCCGACCGCCGAACCGGCCCCGGCCGCCCGGCCCGTGCTGGAAGCCGAGGGGCTCCGGAAGAACTACCGCAGCGGGGACCGCGTGATCGAGGTCCTGCGGGGCGCCGGTCTGGCGGTGGCCCCGGGCGAGAGCATCAGCATCCGCGGGGAATCGGGCTCGGGCAAGACCACCCTGCTCAACCTGCTCGCCGGCCTCGACACGGCCGAGGCGGGCCGCATCCGCTGGGCGGGCGCGGGCATCACCGGGGTCGGCGCCGGCTCCCTGGCGGGCCTGCGGGCGCGTTTCGTCGGGATGGTTTTCCAGGCCTACTCGCTGATTCCGGAGCTCGACGCCCGGGCCAACGTGCTGATGGCGCGCCGCATGCTCGGATCGGTGGGCGCGGCCGAGCGCGGCCGGGCCGCCGAGCTGCTGGCCCGGATGGGGCTGGCCGAACGGGCGCGCCACCTTCCGTCGCAGCTCTCGGGCGGCGAGTGCCAGCGCGTGGCCATCGCCCGGGCGTTGATGAACCAGCCGCGCGTCCTGCTGGCCGACGAGCCGACCGGCAACCTCGACGAGCGCACCGGCGACGCCGTGATCGAGCTGCTGCTCGGCGCCTGCCGGGAACAGGGCGCGGCGCTGGTGCTGGTGACCCATAACCCGCAGCACGCCCGGCGGTGCGACCGGCGGTTGCTGCTGCACGAGGGCGTGCTCGCCGCGGTGTAGCGGGCGCACCCTGAGCAGCGGGCCTCAAGAACGGGACCGTCGACCCGTCCGCCGTGCCGGCCATCGCGCGCCCTGCCGGCGCAAGGCCCGCCGGACGTCGTTGATCGGATAGGACACGAACAAATTCGCCGCCGGCGTGCAGTATTCAAGTTCCTCGAGGCGGGTCTCGAGCAACAGAAACGGCATGCCGGCCGGTTGGTACCTCAGGAAGTAGGCGTGGGACCGATCCGGAATCTGCTTCCAGAACCTCAACACCGCCTCCGGCTCGTGCACGATGCGGATCGTGCCGCGTGCGTAGACGACGTTGCGCTTTTGCGGATCCGTGAACATCCATTCGACGCGGGGATTCTCCAGGATATTCACCACTTTGCGGCTGTCGGGGGAGGTGATGGTCAGGATCGAATCCGCCGCCGGGCTGCCGAGCGTTCCCATCCAGCAGGAGTGCGGCCGCCGGTCGGCGCCCACCGTGGACAGGACCGCCTCCCCGGAACTCCGGAGCTGGCTGGACACCAGACGGCACATCGCGGCCAGGCAGGATCGCCGGGCTTTTTTCGCGGAGGTGCGGTTGGGGTATTTCGAGGGTTCGGGCATCGGATGTTGGAGTCGGTCGGGTTTGAAGGTGAGGGCCCGATGGCCGGCTGGCTGGCCTTGCGCACCGTGACGGCGTTGCCCGCTGATAGGGACGGGCCGGGCGGGTTTCGGGCGTCAGGCGCACCGATCCGCGTCTGCCGCTCAACCTAACCGATCGCAGACCGGGCCGCGAGCCGAAATCATTCCGGGCGGGGGCGGAGGGACGGACGGCTTGATCAGGAGACGCGCGGTTCCCGGTTCGGGGTTCAGGGTTGAATTCAAGACCGCAAGCTGCGCTGATGAGGCATGCCGTCATCCGGAACCCGGAACGCTGACCCCCGCTTCGGCGGACCGCTGTCCCGCGTGCGCTGCGGCGTGGTGGGCACCGGCTCCCTCGGCCGGCATCACGCGCGCATCTATGCCGGCCTGCCCACCGTCGAATTGGTGGGATTCTGCGAGCTCGACGATGCGCGCGCGGCGGCCGTGGCGGCGGAATATGGCTGCCGCCGGTTCGCCAGCCTGGAGGAACTGGGCGACGCCTGCGACGCCGTCTCGGTCGTGGTGCCGACCGACCGGCATGCGGCGGTGGCGCTGCCGCTGCTGGCCCGCGGCTGCCACCTGCTGATCGAAAAACCCCTGTGCGCCTCGCTCGCCGAGGCCGAGCAGGTGCTGGCGGCCGCCCAGGCGCACGCCTGCCTCGTGCAGGTGGGCCACATCGAGCATTTCAACCCGGTGATGGGTTTTCTGGAGCAGGAGGTGCGGCGGCCGGGGTATCTGATGGCCGAACGGCTGGCGCCCTTCAACCCGCGCGGCACCGAGGTCGGGGTGGTGCTGGACCTCATGATCCACGACATCGGCGTGGTGCTGGAACTGGTGAAGGCGCCGATCGTCCGCATCGACAGCGTCGGCGTGAGCGTGCTCTCGCAGACCGAGGACATCGCCAACGCCCGCCTGGAGTTCGCCGGGGGCTGCGTGGCCAATCTCAACGCCAGCCGCATGAGCCTGAAAAAGGTCCGCGAGATCCGCGTCTTCCAGGATTCGGGCTATTTCTCGTTCGATTTTCTCAACCAGCGGGGCCACCTGGTGCGGCGCGACGGCATGCTCGCCTATGCCGGCCGGCTCAGGGCGGGGGCTTCGCCCGCGGGCCTCGCCCTGCCGGTGGAGGAAATCCCGCTGCAAAAGGGCGAGCCGCTCGCGCTGGAGCTGGCCTCCTTCGTCGAGAGCGTCGCCCAGGCCCGCCAGCCCAAGGTCGGGGCGGCGCTGGGCAAGAGCGCCCTGGAGGTGGCCATCACCATCACGGAGCAGATCCGGAAAGGGCGGCGGTGACCGGCGCGGCGCCGCAGACCCCATGGCGCGTCTCCGTTGGCGCCCCGGCGTGATGCCCGAGATGCCCCAACTGCCCTTTTCCCTGCCGCCGCCGGCCGGCGGCTCCGTGGATCTGTTGGTC
>JBJKRD010000318.1:0-2650 GCA_046704925.1 Opitutaceae bacterium
GATCGGGACACATGATCCAGGCCGGGGGCGCTTTCGGATTACTCGCAGCCAACATCATCTGCATCAACCTGGCCGGAGTGGTGACTTTCCTGCTGCAGGGCATTCGCCCGCGCATGTGGTGGGAGGCCGATCGGGCCAAAAACGCGACGCGGATCGCGCTGGTATTCTGGGCGGCGCTCCTGGTCGCGCTCGTCTTTGTGATCAAGCTCGTTCGCCGGTAGCGCTGTCATCTTGTTCGCAGCGGTCATCGCCAACACGCCGGCCCCCGGCCCGACTTGGATTGGCGACGGGTTTCCCCTCGACAATTCATAACGGTTCGCCGTGCCCCGGGGGCCCGATCGCAACCGGTTCTATCGTTCGTCCCCAACCCTGGCGGTATTGGCCCAGCCGTCTTTCAGAAACGCATCGATCGCCTGCTCAACCACCGCGCCCTTGGCGGCCGCCAGGCGTTCGATCTGGGCCTGGGTGTTCACAAACGCGTTCACCAGCGTCTCATCCTTGCAGATAAGCCGAAGCCGGTTGACCTGGCACCGGCAGGTGCAGGTGATCTCGTCGCTGAACAGCCGGAGGACTTCGTTGACCTTCCGTTGGTCGCCTTTGCAGTCCCAGAAGACATTGAGGTGGATCCGGGTGATCATTTCCTCCGGGCCCATCAGCGGGTGGATCCCCAGCAGGTAGCGCCAGTATCGCTTCCCGAGCTCGCAGTAATACAAGAGGCTCAGGATGACCACGAACTGGAGCGCCTCCTGCAGGGTCGTCTCCGGTACAAAGACCAGACCCTGGCCCGGACCCTTGTAGACGGCGGCCACCTGGTCGAACGATTTGAATCCCTGGAGGTCTTCAAAATAAGCCAGCGTCGCCGGCAGGGCGTGGCAGAACCGGGAATTCTCCCGCTCGGGGCACACCGGACAGGCCTGAAATGCGACCGCGGTCCGGATGGCCGGCGGGATCTGCTCCAGGTTCGCTTCGAAGAGATGGGCGAATGATTCGATCCTTTCCCGCGTGAGCGTGATCCGGCGGCCATCGGGAAAGAGGAGGTAGAGGCCGTTTTCCCGGAAATCGTCCCTTCCGAAATTCCATCCACGATCGGGTCGGGAGCGCGCGACCTCGGGGCCGGCAGGTGCGCCCGGCCTGGCGTCCCCCGACGCCGCCGGACCGTCCGGGCCCGCAGCCGGCGACTGCTTCCCGGCGGCGGGGTCTTCGTCGGCCAGATTATCGACCCGACGCAGATGGGAAGCGTTGCGGAGTTCGTCGGTCGGTTTCACGGAGTGGTTTCTTGCCAGGACGGCCCGGGAACACGGACGGTGCGGCAAATCTCCCGTGCCGCAGCGCCCGACTCGCGAGGCTGCCCAGACGTCCGGCAACGAGTCCAGGGACGGACAACGTTCCGCGCCTGCAGTCGACCTGGTTTTGAACCGGGGGCTCCGAGCTGGAAGTAGTCTGCTCTGGATGCTGCCGGTCGCGACTATGCCATAATCTTCGAAATTCGCCAATGCCGACGCCGCATTCCGCGCCCGTCAACCTGAGACCTGAAGTTGAGATCCCGGGCCGGAAGGATACGTATTGCGGCTCCGACCCAGCCGTGCGCTTTGCTGCCCCCATCCTGATCCTGGCGGTTTTTCTGACGCCGCGGCTGGCCCGCGCCGCCGGGGCCGGCTTGGAATCGGTCAGCATCCCCCGCCCGGAGGGGCGGCGCCACGTCCTGGTTTACCCGCCGTCCGCCTCCGGCACCGCCCCCCGGCCGCTGGTGATCCTCCTGCACGGGCATGCCGGTTCCGCCGCCCAACTCCTGGGGCGGGAACGCAGCGCCGCCCCGCTCTCCGTCTGGCTGCACATCGCGGCCCGGGAGAACCTCATCCTGGCCGCGCCGGACGGAGTGCAAGGGCCGGACGGCCGGCGGGGCTGGAACGACGGACGGGAGGACGCACCCGGCAATCCGGCCACGGACGACGTCGGCCTGATCGCCGCCCTGATCGATCGCGAAATCGCCACGGATCACGCCGATCCCTGCCGGGTGTTCATAATGGGCATGTCCAATGGCGGCATCATGACCCTGCGGTTGGCGGTGGAGCTGGGCCCGCGGTTGGCCGGCGTCGCGGCCGTCTCAGCCTCGATGGCCGCGCAGACCCGGGTGCCGCCGCCGAGCCATCCGTTGTCCGTGATGATGATCTGCGGCACCAAGGACCCGCTGGTGCCCTATGCAGGCGGCGAGGTGCATTTCTTCAACCACCCGCGCGGCGCGGTCATTGGCGTCGACGCGACCATCGCCCGTTGGCGGCTGGTGGACAAACTCGGCCAGTCCGCTCCGGAGACGGTGGAGTTGCCGCACCGTCGGCGCGGCGATCCCACGCGGGCCACGCAAATGATCTGGGGGACGGACCCGCATGGATTGCAGGTCGAGTTGATCCGGATCGATGGCGGCGGCCACGTCGAACCGAGCGAGACCCAACACTATGGTCGCCTCTACCGCCGCATCGTCGGTCCGCAGAACTGCGATCTCGAGGCGGCGGAAGCCGCCTGGGCCTTCTTCCGCGACAAGCGCGCGGCGGGAGAGTGATTCTACAAGATCGCGATCCGTGTCGCCAGAGGCCATCGGGCAGCACCGACAACGAACGAACGGAAAAGTCGCTCAGTCCCGAGACGTCAGCAG
>JBJKRD010000319.1:0-6004 GCA_046704925.1 Opitutaceae bacterium
ACATCCCCGGCCACCGAGGCGAGCTCCGGTCGCCCGGCCGCCTGCTCCGGCGCGACGTAATTCGGGGAGCCGAGAGCCTGACCCGTCAGGGTGAGCGAGCCCGCGGCCGCGTCGGTGCGCCGCGCCAGGCCGAAGTCGCACACCCGGGGCCGTCCATCCGCGCCGATGAGGATGTTCGAAGGCTTGAGGTCACGGTGCAGCACCCCCGCCGCGTGCGCCACCTGGACCGCGCGGGCGATGTCGCGGAGGAGCCGGGCCGCGTCCGTGGCCGGCAGGGGATGGCCGCCGCAGAGTTCGGCGAGGTTCTGGCCCTCGACAAACTCCATCGTCAGGTAGGGATGTCCGTCGGCCTCGCCCACCTCGTGGATGGCCACGATGTTGGGATGCTGCAGCCGCGCCGCCGACTCCGCCTCGAGCCGGAACCGCCGGCGCGTCTGGTCGTCCGAGAACCGGCCGGTGAGCAGGACCTTCAGGGCGACGATGCGGTCGAGGCTGCGCTGGCGGGCTCTGAAGACGAGGCCCATGCCGCCGTGGCCGATCTCGCCGAGCAGATCGTAGCCGCCGAACGGACGGGGAAACGGGTCCGGCGATTCGCCCTCCGGCGGGTCGTCGTCCGCCGCCCCCGCCGCCTGCAGCACACACGCCGCGCAGACCCAGCCGTCCGGACCCGGCGACAGGGTCGCGCCGCAGCGGCGACAGACTTGAACGGCGGGCGGCATGTTGCGGGGGATGGGTGAAAACCACCTTCCGGGGTATGGTAAAGCAAACGGCGCGCGACCTTACCGGTCGGGCTTGCCGCCGAGGGCGGCGAGCAGGTGACGGCGTTCCTCCGCCACCTCGTCGGGGCCGGTGACCGTGGCCGCGATCTGCGCCTCGACGCGTTCGCGCAGGCGCCGGCGGAGCCGGTGCAGGGCGACATGGAGGGCGCCCTCGTTGAGGCCGAGCTGCCGGGCCGTCTCGGACAACGGTGCCGGCGGGCCGCCGCCCCAGACGATCGGACCGAGGGCGGTGAAAAGGGCGCCCCGGCCGCTCGCGGCGTATTCGGCCCGGAGCTCCTCCAGCGCGGTCTCCACCACGCCGCGCGCCCAGGCCCGGTCAAAGGCCTGCTCCGGCGTCAGTCCGGGATCTGGCGGTTCGCCCGTGTACCGGGCCTCGGCCGCGCCGAGGTTGACGTCGAGGGAGACCGCCGCCGGGCCGCCGCCGCGTTTGGCCGCATGGGCCCGATCCCAATCGTTGGCGAGAAAGTTGCGGAGCGACACGGCGAGGAAGGTCCGGAAACGCCCGCGCTCCGGGCGGGCCCGGGCCATGCCGCCGGCCGCGAGCAGGCGTCCGAAAAATTCCTGGGTCAGGTCCTCGGCCTCGTGGTGGGTGCGGCCCTGCCGGCGGATGAACGAGTAGATCGGATACCAGTACTGCACGCAGAGGGCTTCGAGGGCCAGATGCGCCTCCGGCTCGTCGCCGGTCGCGCTCCGCACCAGCGACCAGTGGGTGGTGGGAAACGACCGGCGCACGTCCCGTTCCCGGGAGGTGCCTGCTGGAGCCGGCGCCGTGTTCATCGCCCGGAGGATACGGCGGAAACGTCGACTCGCAACGGGCGGACAGCGGTTCTTTGGCAAAATCTTTGCGCCACGGCGGCTGACCGCCAAAACGCCCGTTTTGCCGGCCGGCGGCCCCCGGGTGGCGAGGGCGGGCCTCGGGCGGAATCGTCGTGACGCCGCTGGCGCCCGGTGGGGCCGGGGAGCCTTGATCCGCCACTTTCCCGCAATCGGGCGGACCGATACGCGCCACCCGGGCTTCGTCACCGGGCCGCGAGCGCCGGGCGGCCGGTCACCCGCCAAAGAGTTGATGCCAGACCACGGGCAGATTTTCCCAGAAGATCAGGGCCACCCCCATGAGCGAACCGCCGGCAATGACCCCGGAGGCCACCGGGTAGTTGTACAGGTCGGCCCACTCGCGATGCCGCCGCTCCGTGAACCACCCGACGATTCCGCCGAGAAAAAAGAGGAAGCCGTAGTACCAGTGGAAGGTCCAGGCCAGCCCGATGCCGGAGGCCGAGGGAATCCATTTGGCCTGACGGGGAAACCAGCGCGGCAGCAGGGTGAGCGCGGCGCCGGTGAGGCCGCCGAACGCGATGGACCAGAGTTTGACCGGCTGGAGCGACTCAAACCCCCGGCTCAGCGCCAGGGCGACGACCCGCCAGGCCTGGGCGGCGGGAGCCGGGAACTGGTCGGAACCGAGCACGCTCGCGGTGGGCACCATGACCCGGAACGCCGCCACGGTCGCCAGCGTCCCGATGAAGATGCCGGAAAACTGCGCCAGGAATTGTTTCCGCGGGTGCGCCCCGAGCAGATAGCCGCTGTTCAGGTCGGTGAGCAGGTCGGCCGCCGAAATGGCGGCGCTCGACGTGATGTTGGCGCTCATGAGGTTGACGTTCATGTTGCCGGGATTGAGCCCGCCAAAGATCAATTGCGTCACCTTGCCCATGGCGCCCGTGGGGGTCGTGTCCGTCTCCCCCGTCACCCGGCACGCCACCAGGGCGAGAAAGAACGACAGCCCGACGGCGACGACGCTCTGCCAGACCGGCATGTTGAAACTCACCTTGGCCAGGTAGCTGAACGCGACGAGCGACACGAACTGCCCGAGGAAAAACCAGGAGGTGGGAGTCTCGATCGCCTCCAGCTCGCCGGTCACGCGGCGGGCGCGCCTGAACAGGACGGTCAGTCCGCGAAACGCGCGGGCGATCGACCGCCACTGGAGGGCGAAGGCCAGCAGGCCGGAGACGACCATGCAGGAGACGCCGCCCCACAGCGTCCATTGCACGACCCCGCGATACCCCGTCTCGGTGATGACCCCCCGCGCCTGCATGATCGGCACAAAGACCGCCCAGCACAGCGTGCCGCCGAGCAGGATGCTGGCGGCGGGGCGGATGCCCATCAGCACGCCGGCGGCGATGAAGATGGGATCCCACAGGAACGTGACCGTGCGGCCGATCCACACCGGGCCAAAGACGACCCGGTCGAACCGGTCGACCAGCGCGCCGAGGCCCCACGGCTCCAGGCGCGCGCTGATCAGCCGCAAGCCGTCCGACCAGAACTGGCTGACCGCCGCGGCGATGGCGCCGTAGGTCAGTCCCCGGGCGGACCGCGCGGAGCGCACGCCCTTCGAATAGAGCGCCCGCAGCGTCTCCGCCGTGGCGATCCCGGTCGGAAAGCGCAACTGCTCGACGTTGATCATCTGGCGCTTCATCGGAATCGCCATGGTCACGCCCAGCACCGCGAGAAAAAAGACCCACGCCAGCGTCAGCCCGAAGGGCAGCGCCGCGTTGTTGATCATGAAATAGGCGGCGAAGGCCGACACGAGGGTGGAGCCGGTCGAGTAGCCGGCGGCGCTGGCCGTCGACTGCATGCAGTTGTTCTCGAGGATGGTCATGGGCGTCTTCGCCACGCCGAGACGGAGGAAGATCGACCAGACCACGTAGGAGACGATGCACGCGGTGATCGCCACGCCGAAGCCCCAGCCGGCCTTGAGCCCGATGTAAAGATTGGTGAGCGACAGGACGCCGCCGAGGACCGTGCCCATCAGCACCGCCCGCAGCGTAAGCTGCGGCATGCTGTCACCCCGGCCCCGATAGACCTCCTCAAACCATTGTCGCTCGACCTCCTCCGGCGTGCCCTGGAAGCCCTCCACGCGCAGCGGCTGGTCAAAGATGGTCTCGTCGGTGGCTGGGCCCTTGGGCGGGACGTCGGGAGGCGGCATGGGTGACGCGGGGGATTTTCAGGGCGCGCGGCTGGCGAGGATCATTTGACGGTCGGACCGTCGGTGAGGTTGCGCGAGCTTGCGGCGATTTGCGTCGCTTGCACGCGCAAACCGGGCCCCGTCTGCGTTTTTCGGGTTCACTCGAGAAACGGTGTGGTCGGGATCGCATCCGGTCCTTCGCGAACCGAGGCCTTCAGGCCAAGCCGGGCCAACGCCGATGGGCGAACAACCACAGGCCGGCTGCCTCCTGTCGCCAACTTCGCACCCCCGGAAATCAATCCCCGCATCGCCTCCGCCGGGCCCGGCCGCTTGATTATCCCGAAGAACCGGCGAACGTGTGCCGTCATGGACGCCGAAATCACGCCCACCCCGAACGGACCGCTCCAGGCGCGGCATATCGAAAGACTGCAAAACGACCGCGGGGAGACCATCGACACCAGCGAGGAAATCTACCTCTGCCGTTGCGGCGGATCGCAGAACAAGCCGTATTGCGACGGCTCGCACGAAGCCAACCACTTCTCCGACCGACGCCGGCACGCGGACGGCGGCAGCGCCGAATTTGTCGGCCGGGAGGTCACCATCGTCGACAACTTCAGCCTGTGCGCCCACGCGGGCGAGTGTGTCGAGGGAGCGCCCGATACGTTTTTCACCCACGAGGCCGGGCGACGGGTGGCCCATCCGGATGCGTCGGCGGCCGAACGGATCATGGCCACGATCCGCCGGTGCCCCTCGGGGTCCCTGCTCTTCAAGCTGCGCGGACAGTTGGTGCACGAGTATGCCACGGCCGCGGGGGTGCGGGTGGAAAAGAACGGCCCGCTCCATGTGCACCGGGCGAAGCTGGCGGGGGAGGCGCGGCCGGCCACCGAGGACCACTACACGCTGTGCCGCTGCGGCGCCTCGCTGAACAAGCCGTTCTGCGACGGCATGCATGCCAAGATCAAGTTCCGCGACAGCGCGGAGGCGTAGGCGGGACCGTCCGACGACGGGAAGGCGGGGGCGACGAGGAGCCTTCTTTTCCGGCCGGTGTAAGAAATCGGCCGCTGGCTGCTACTATTTGTCCAAAACACACGCCGCATGATGGACGAGGCAGAGCAACAGCGGATCTTCGACGATTGGATGGGCCGGCACAAGGGCCTGTGCTTCAAGGTCGTGCGCGCCTACGCCTTCACGCACCAGGACCAGCAGGACCTGTTTCAGGAGATCGCGACGCAGGTCTGGCGGTCGGTGCCGGCGTTCCGGGGCGAGGCCGCCGAGTCCACGTGGATCTATCGCGTCGCGCTCTATGCGGCCGTCGCCTGGAGCCGCGGCGAGAAGCGGCACCGCACGGTCCGGGAGGCGCTCAACGGCGCCGACGCCGTGCTGCTGGCGCGCCCGCCGGGACGCGACCGGCGGCTGGACTGGCTGTACGAACGGATCGCGCGGCTGGACGAGATCGACCGGTCGCTGACGCTGCTGCTGCTCGACGGGTTCAGCTACCGCGAAATGGCGGCGACCCTGGGCATTTCGGAAAGCAACGTCGGGGTGAAGATCAACCGCCTCAAAAGCCACCTTGCCAGGATGTCACAGGAGGAGAACCGCCATGGACTTTGAAGAAATGAAAGTGATCTGGGATTCGCAGAACAACGAACCGCTCTACGCGGTCGACACGCGCGGCCTGCAGGCCGTGGTCCGGAGCAAACGCCACGAGTTCGAACGCCGGATTTTCTGGCGCGGCGCGCGGGAGATCGGGATCGGGGTCGCGATGGGAGCACTGCTGCTCTATCTGGCCGGGGTGGGGGCCACCGGCGGCATGTTGCCCGGCTGGATCAGCCGGCGCGTGGCCGTGTCCGGCGCGGACCTGCTGGCGCTCGCAGGCGCGGCCGGGCTCTGGTTGTTCTATGCCGTGTTCCAGTGGGTGGAGCGCCGGCGCCAGGAGCGCCGGGAACACACCTTTGAGGCCTCCCTACGAGGGGATCTCGACCGGGTGCTGGCCCGGACGGCTCAACAGCTCCGGCTCGCGCGCAACGCCGTCTGGTGGGGCGTGATCCCGGTGTGGATTGCGACGGTACTGTTCTGCCTGACGATCCTCAAGCTGGCCGGGGCGTCGGTCGGACTGCGGCTCCTCATGACCGCGGTCGTCGCGCTCGGCAGCGTGTTCGACCTGCGGTGCAAACGCCGGCCGATCGCGAACGAGCTGCTGCCGCTGCAAGAAGAATTCCAGGCGCTCCGGGCGAAGCTGGCCGAGCCGGAGACCTGAGGCGGCTCATGG
>JBJKRD010000320.1:0-33038 GCA_046704925.1 Opitutaceae bacterium
CACGGCCTGCGTGATCCGCGAATCCGCCGGGTGACCGAGCTCGCGATCTTTGCGCCGCTGAAGCCGGAGGCCTGGGTGGATGGCGTGATGGACTTGGTGGTGGTCGAGGAAGCGGCCAACCGGGTACGAGTGATTGATTGGAAAACCAATCGCGCACGCCCCGGCGAAACCAATGACGCCCTGCTGGCGCGCCTTGGCGGCGAATACCGCCGGCAACTTGAAGCCTACGGCAGCTGCGTGGCGGGCTTCTTTCCGGGATACGCGGTCAGCTTGGAACTCTACGCGACGGCGACCGGGCTCGTCTGCGTTTTGCCGCCGACCGATAGGCTTGGGGAAGTCTGAACCGGGATTGGTGAGGCTCGGATGCTCCGGGGACGGCGCGCGCGATGCAAGCCGATGCCACGCGCGCCGGTTCCAAGCGAATCCGAAATCGACGTCTTCGACCGGGGGCCCTTGGTTTCTGCTTTACAGCGCGCGGAAAGCGCAGCACGTTGCCGCAAAAACTCTGGCAAGTTCCCATGGGTAATCTGAAAAAGAAGCGTCGTCTCAAGATGAACAAGCACAAGCGCCGCAAGCGCTTGAAAGCTCATCGCCACAAGAAGCGTACCTGGCAGAAATAGGCTGTCACGCCTCGACCCTTTCGAAGGGCCATTCAAAACCCGCCGACGACCGAGGCGGGTTTTTTCGATCTGCATCCGGTGGCGCGCCGGGCGATGCGGAGATATCGGGCCGACGCTTTGATTTTCCGCCAATGGACCGCCCTTGACCGTGGGTTTGCGCAATGGCAATTCCGGGATTCCGCTCCCGGGTGCGCGGAGGAACAAGGTGTCGCAAGCGGGGAACGGGTGGGTGTGCCGCTGTTTGGGCAGCCGCGCGATCCAACCGCAACCGAGCGGTCGGCATTGCTCCTCGTTTCGTTTGACGTCGCCGGCGGGCGAAGGCCTCGTGAACGGGTTCGCCGACCGCGCGCCGATTCTGTGACATTCCTGGAAGACCCTCGGCCGTCGCGAAGGAATGAAGAGATTCCGCCCCAGGTTGGGAGATTGGCTCGATCGACAATTGGACAACCCAGCGACCCAATGAAAACCGGATCTAGGCCAATAGCGGCGGCGTCGGCCAGAGGCTGAATCGACTGGCAGGAGCCCCCAAAAACCCCGGGTGTGTGGTGGGTTGCGGCGTCCAGACATTCTCCATGAAGAAATGGTAAATAGCGATCAGTCTGGGAGTAAGAGACCCGTTTCGCCTTGTCATGCCTTGGTCCAGTTGTAAAAACCCGTCCTCTTTCAAGCCCTTTTGGATCCTGGTTCGGTTGATGCAAACGTCCAACATCTCATTCGCGGGTCGCAACTGAACCCGCAACCGTTTTGAGCAGTACTCACCGTCAACCACCCGCATGTTTTCCCTAAGAAAAAAAGCGAACGGTTTCTTCGTCGAACTCAACGAACAGTCGGCGTTGATGGCGCGGACCTCCGGGGCGGCGTCCCCGATGGTGATCGAAACGATCAAGGAGGTGGCCCTCAGCGACGAACCGGGCCTCCGCAAGGCGGTACTCGATCTGATGGGCAAAAACAGCAGCGGATACCTGCACGCCCGTTGTGGTGTCTACCCATCCACCAGGTTTATTCGGCGGGTGACGCTCGATCTGAAGCGCATCAAGGATCCGGGATATTTTGGCGAGATCTGCAGCCAGCAGCTCCGCGTTGAACCGGAGAAGAGCGTCATCGCGGTGCTCAACTCTCAAGACGGAACCGACTATGAGATTGGTCGGGCCACCACCCTGAAGGAAGTGGTGTTCGCGGGCGGCCAGGGCGATGATCTGCTGGCGATCCAGGAGCGACTGCTGGGCTTGGGGGTGTACCCGGAACGCCTGGAGCTGGGCTCGCTGGCGTTGCTCGGTGGGTTGGTGAATTACCACGCGGTCTCCCAGATCAAGACGCCGACCCTAGTATTGGAAATCGAAGGCGACGGGACGCAGTCATTCATCGTGACCGCGGGCGGCCTGGATGTGACGCGATCAATTCCCCAGGGTCTGGAAGGTATGATCCCCATTGTCCAGAAGGAGCTGAATCTGAAAGATGAGGAGTCGGCTCGGAAGCTCTTCTTTTCCAACACATTTGATTTCACCAACATGGGCGGCCTGCTGATCAAAAAGCTGCTCAAAGAGCTCCAATCGTTGATCGGCTTCTACGAGGTGCAGACCGGCCAGTCGATCGGTCAGGTTCTATGCACCCGTCTGCCGGCAAAGCTCGCCTGGTTGAGTCAGGCCATTGCCAAGGAGCTCGGCGTGGGAGTGCTGCAGGTCGATGTAGTGGGCTGGTTGAAGTCGCACGATGTTACCATCGCCACCTCGGCGGCCGGGACCGGCCTGGACGTCAGGTGGCTGGGGTTGTTTGGCCTCATGTTAAATCACGATGTTGTCGCTGCTGAAAAAAAGTGATCAGGCCCAGACGTCCTTGGTGCCGGCCTGGCACCCGAATTTCCGAAACCAGGAGCGGTTGCCGGACACGAAGGTCGTGCGGACCCAATTCTTCCTCAATTTTGCTGCGATCGCCGTCACCGCGAGCTTGTTGCTTTTCTTCTGTTACCAGGAGTACCAGATCAACGGACTGAGCCGGCAGGTGGCCAATTCCCAGGTCCAGATCGACACGAACCGGAAGTCCAGCGAACAGGTGTTGTCGCTGTCGAAAAAATTCGCCGATGAAGCCAAGAAAATTGACGAGCTGGGCAAATTCGTGAAGGCGCACGTGGTCCTGTCGGGTTTTCTGGAGCACTTGGGGAAAACCCTGCCGGCAAATTTGGCGATCGATGTCATCGATTTCCGGACCAAGGAGATCAACCTGCGGGGAATTGCGACCGGTTCGCCGGATGAGGCCAGCGGGCGGACGTCCGCGTACCTCGAGCAGCTGCGGCGCGACGCATATATCAAGGGCATCTTTGCGGATGTGACTTTGAACAAACTCCAGCGGGATCAGGTCAGCGGGCAGCTCTCGTTCGACATCTCGCTTAATTTCAAGGAAGCCGGAGGCAAGAAATAGCCATGGCTATCAAACCCAAGGACCTTGGAGCGCTCGGGAAGAAGTATCCGGTAATTATCGGCTCGGCCGCGCTAAGCTTGATCTTGTTGGTCGCCTCGTATCTGCGGAGCGGAAGGCTCCACGATCTGTCCGGGCAGGCAAAGGCGAAGGAAGAAGCGCTGCAGAAGATCCTCGATGACATCAAGAATGGCGGCAATCTGTCCGAGCAATACGATGCGCTGACCGTGGCCACCCGCGACCTGGAATCTCGGCTGGTCCACAGCTCGGAACGCGCCCGCAACCAGCAATACTTTTATCGGATCGAATCCGACACCGGGGTCAAGGAGGTGAATCTCCAGCCGATCACGGCGGAACCCCGGGGACCGCGAGCGCCGAAGACCCTCTTCACTGGGGTCGGCTACAGCATTACTGTGAAGGGCGATTTCCGCCAGATACTCGATTTTCTCGTCCGGCTGGAGAACGGTCAGCATTTTTGTCGATTGGTCTCCGGTGTC
The DNA here is from genome assembly GCA_046704925.1 of Opitutaceae bacterium. GTDB lineage: Bacteria > Verrucomicrobiota > Verrucomicrobiia > Opitutales > Opitutaceae > Fen-1467. The sequence continues at coordinate 3,530 of JBJKRD010000320.1, forward strand.
GTGGGCCGTGATACGCCGCGCGGCGGGGCGACGGCGACAAACATGATCACGCTGACGCTCAATCTCGAACTGCTCGGCCTGCCATGAGAATCCACCACCTGCTCCGTCACGCCGTGCTCATCATCATGTCAATGACGGCGGCTCATTGCGGCTGGGCGGAAGTCGCCGGCCCGGCCAAACGCCAAGCGGTGGTCGATTTGGCGAATCAGCTGCTCGCCGTGGGCAAGAGTGTGCCGACCCTCCCGCCGCAACTGGTCGATCCATTCAATCCTCCGAGTTTTGGCGCGGTGCCGGCAAGTCACGGGAAAGGGCCCGGCGACGATGCGCATCATGTCGTTTCCGACCGCGAGGTTCTCGAACAAATCGCCCGGCGAATTGATCCCTCGGGGATCGTTTCATTCAACAACCAACCGATGCTCTTGTTCGGTGAAAAAAGACTCAAAGTCGGTGATACTCTGACAATTACCTTTGATGGGAAAAACTATGTGGTAGTTGTAGCGGCCATCGATCCGACCTCTTTCACGATCCGTCTTAATCGCGAGGAAATTACCCGGCCCGTTAACAAACCAGGAAACGTCCAATGAGAACACGCCTGTTTGCCTTTGCGCTGATCCTTTCCACGTCTGCTGGACTCGTGTTGAGCCAGACGACCCCGACGGCGCCTGAAGCGGGCGCGCCGGCCCCGGCGGCCACACCGGCAGTCAGTACTCCGGCCCCGGCGGCGCCGGCGGTCAGCACACCGGCTCCCGCCACGAGCGAGAAACCCGCGGCGCCAGTCGTCACCGTGCAGGGCACCGAACCTGCCGGCACCGGGGTTAGTCGGAATCACGACACCCTGTCGGTGGATTTCCCCGACGAGGACATCCGGACGATCCTCCGGAACGTCGCCGACCTCTTCGAATTGAACCTGGTGATCCCGGACACCCTCCAAGGCAAGACGTCGATCAAGCTCCACAACGTGACCTGGCGGCAGATCTTCAATGTGATCCTTACGCCGGTGGGATATACCTATATTGAGGATGGAGGCATCATCAAGGTCGTCAGCATGGAGAGCCTCGCCCAGGAGCCGGTCAATACCGAGGTGTTCACTTTGAATTATGCCCGCGCGGCCGACATTCAGCCCGTCGTGGCGGCCATGGTGGACAGTGCCGCAGGCGGCAAGCTCGTCGTCGATAATCGCACCAATTCCCTCATCATCACGGAGAGGCCGTCGCGAATGAACAAGATTCGACCGATCGTCGAACAACTGGACAAGGCCACCGACCAAGTGATGATCGAATCGAAGTTTGTCGAAGTCAGCAACAGCGACATCAAGAACATCGGGGTCAACTGGAGCTCGCTGGACGGTTACAAGCTGGGGGTCGGCTCGATCTCGCAGGCCTGGAGCCGCGGGCGCACCCAGACCGAGAATCAGGGGCCGAACGGATTCACCAACAACACCACGACCACCTCGACCAACAATTCGACGAATTCGACGACCACCGGTTCCCAACTGACCACGCAGACCCAGACGGTCTACGATCCCAATACCGGCCAGTCGACCACGACCACGACGTTGGTCCCGGTGCCGACCGATACGACGAGCACGACCAACTCCTCGGGGTTGAACACCACCGGCAACAATGTCCTGAGCGCTTTGTACAATGTGGCCACCACCGGCACGACGAGCCGGCTGGCCTCGGCGGTCTTCAGCGCGTCCGATTTCAACGTTGTCCTCAGTGCCCTGAAGACGCTGAACCGGATCAAGATCGTTTCCAATCCGACGATTGTGACGCTCAACAACTCGGAAGCGTCGATCAACATTGGATCCCAATACCCGATTCCCAATTACACCTACAATCAGGAACACGGATCGTTCGAAGTCAGTGGTTTCACCTACAAGGACATCGGCATCATTCTCAAGGTGACCCCGCAGGTGAATGCGCGGGGCTTCATCCGCCTCTCCCTGGAGCCCACGGTGAGCCAGCAAAATGGAACCACCAGCTTCGGTGGCGCGGGCGGTGCGCAGATTCCGATCATCGCCACGCGGACAGCCAAGACCCAGGTGTCGATGAAGGATGGCTACACCATGGCGATCGGCGGCCTGATGCGCACGCAGACGACCCGGGGCGGCACGCGGGTGCCTCTGCTCGGTGACATTCCCGTGCTCGGCAAGCTTTTCCAGTCCCACACCCGCGACGAAGAGGTCAACAACCTGATCATCTTCATCACGGCCAAGACCATCAGCGCCGAGGGGGCGAGTCCGGAGGAGACGATCAGTCCGGCGCAGTTGCGCGGCTTGGGGATGCGGCGTGACGAGCTGCCGGGTTACCGCGACAACTCCGATCCGTTCCTGCCGGCCGAGCCGGCCAAGCCGGCCGACCAGGCGGACGACAAGATGTGATTTTTCGGGGCCCTGCGGCGTACGCCGCAGGCCAAGGCTCCCGACCGCGTGGGCGTGCTGCCAAAGCACGCCCATTTTTTTGGCGCCGCGGCGTCGGAGGCCTGCGTTGGCCGCGACATGACGTGCCCGGCGCGGACCTGCCGGCATGGATAACAGGAGCCGCCGGTTGCATTGCGCGGTACGAATTGGCGACCGGCTGACTATTGGTTAGCCATTTTCGCGGAATCGCCTAGCGTCCGCGGCAAATGACCCTCCGCAGAACCCGGATCGCAGGCGTCGGGCAGGCAACGAAGAACGATTTGTTCGCCCGGCTGACGCCGCACATGCGCGAGTTGGATCGATTCCTGTTTTCGCAGCTGAAGTTCTTCGCCCCGGAGATCAGGGAATTGGTGCGTTATTGTCTGGATGGCTCGGGCAAACGCCTTCGACCCTCGCTGGTCTTTTTCAGTGGCTGGGGCGGACCCCGGGAGGACACGGCAGCCCTGGTCCGAGCCGCCGCCGTCGTCGAGCTGGTACACCTGGCGACGCTCGTGCACGACGACATCATGGACGGCGCCGACTTGCGGCGGAATCGGCCAACCGCGGGACGGCGCTTTGGCTGTGATGCAGCCGTCTTGCTCGGAGACGCGCTGCTGGCGCATGCGGTGAACCTTGCTTCGCAGTTCCCGTCGGCGAGAGTCTGCCGGGTCGTCTCCGCCGCCACGCGGCAGGTGTGCGCGGGTGAAATCGCCCAAACCTTGCGGCGGGGCGATACCACGGTGAGCCGTGCCGACTATCGTCGCATCGTCGGCCTCAAGACTGCGGAATTGTTCCGAGTGTCTTGTCTGTTGGGCAGCAGCCTGGCCGGCTTTGGCCGGGGATATGTGGAGGCGGTTACCGAGTTTGGCCGTCGCCTGGGGATCGCTTATCAGATTTACGACGATCTGGCCGACTTCTTCGGTGAAGAGAAGCGCATCGGCAAAACCTTGGGCACTGACTTTGCCGGCGGCAAGATGACCCTTCCGCTGCTGGTGCTGCTCCGCAAGCTCCCTCGAAGCGGACAGCGGAAATTGTTGGACGAAATCCGGTCGAGGCGGGCGCCGCAAATGACGCCCCGCCTGGCGCAAATGAATGAATATGGGGTGTTTGACGACGTGGCCCGCGCGATTGATCGGGAGTTGGCCGTTGCCGTTGCGTTCGTGGCCCGGTGGCCCAGGCGGGAGTCAGCCTCGCTCCTGCGCCGGTTGGCCGAACTGCTGCGCACGCAAGTGGCAGCGCTGAAACCAGAGGCGCGGATCTAGAATCCGGTTGCACCACCCGGAGGTTGTGATTTTGTCTAGTGCCGTGGGCCTTACGAAGGCAGTCAGCAAGACGCTGGTGGCTACTCCTGAGCGTCAGCAGGAGGCTGACGTGGATTGGGAGGTGGTGAAAAACGTGCAGGCGGGCGATGTGGCGGCATTCGACAAGCTCATCCTAAAATACCGGGAGCGGATCTATGCGGTCATTTATAACCTCTGCGCCAACCGCGAGGACGCCTCTGACCTGACCCAAGGCACGTTCATCAAGGCCTTTCAATCGATCAATCGGTTTCAGGGGCAGTCATCGTTCTTCACCTGGCTTTACCGCATCGGAGTCAACGCCACCCTGACGCACCTGCGCAAGAATCGGCTACGAACCTTCTTCAGTTTTGAGCGTATCACTGAAGAGGACAAAACATCGGAAGTGATAGATGCGCTTACGGATAAGTCGGGGGCGGATCGGCAGGCGTTTGTAAAAGAACTTCAGGAAAAATTGAACGAGGCCCTGCAAAAACTGTCTATCAAGCATCGGACGGTGGTGACTTTATTTGAGATTGATGGACTGAGCCACGATGAGATCGCCGAAATCATGGGTTGTTCGGTCGGCACCGTGCGTTCACGTCTCCATTATGCCAAACAGCTGCTGCAAGCCGAGCTCCAGTCATATCTTCGTTAGTTGATTATGCCCGAACAACGATCCATAGCACCGGCGAAAATCACCGTAGAGGATCTGCTCCGCCTTAAACGGAGTGAACGTCCGGCACCGGAGTTTTGGGGTGAATTTGAGCAAACCCTCCGGCAGAAACAACTGGCTGCGCTGGTGGAGAAACGGTCGTGGTGGCGCGAGTTCGCCGTCATCTATGGACGATTTGGACGCGTAGGACTGCCGCTCGGAGCTGCCGTGGTGTTGACGCTTTCGTTTGTGGTTCTGCGGGACCATTCGCAGACTGGGCCCGAGCTGCCCGCCGTCAGCCCGGGCGCACCGGCCCGCGTCGCGGTGACTCCCATTCATCAGGTGGTGGAGCCGGTCAAGTCAGGCGCGGTGGCGACGCCGGTGGCCGCACGCGCGGTGGAGGCGCCGGTGCCGGTCCCCGCGGTGAAAAACTCGGTTGTCGCAGCCGAAGCCCGGCAGCCGGCGGCGAGTCGCGCGGTTCCATCCATCCCTTGGTTGGCTGACGTGATGGATGATCGCGTGGAGGCGGAGGGCTTGGCTCCCAGAGTGCGGTCAATCGCGGTGAATCTCGCGGCGGTCACACCGGAGCCGGAAGTCTTGGAGGCGGCGGGAAACCCGTTTGGTTTTGAGGAGCGGGCGATGCCCGCGGCGCGGTCAAGCCGGTCGGCAGAAGTTCTGCCCACGGCCGTCGCGGTCACGGAACCGCGACGTGCACGGCTTTTGGCCGCGTTGGGATCGTCCGATGCCTACGCACCGGGACTGGCCGCGCCGGAACACGCCCGTCGCACCGTTTTGCGGTATCTGGCGGAGGACGGCTGGGATCGATCCATGGGTCGCCTTGAGGCCGAGGGCGACAAGTTGTCGATCAAGTTCTGATTGGCGGTCGGATGTCGCCCTCCCCCGCGTGGCGGGGAACGAGGTGCTTTGCTTTTCGGCGGTCTTCCGTTAGGTTGAAACACTTGCGGCCATGCGCTCCGAACGCGACTCCATGGGGGAAATGCAGGTTCCCGACGACGCTCTGTACGGAGCCTCCACCCAGCGGGCCGTGTTGAATTTCCCGATCAGCGGCCGGCCGCTTCCGGCCGCCTTCATCCGAGGCTTGGGATTGGTCAAACTCGCCTGTGCCGTCGCCAACGAGGAACTTGGCCGGCTGAGCGCCGAAAAGAGCCGCCTTATCCGCCAGGTGGCGCAGGAGGTGATCGATGGGGGGCTGCTTTCCCATTTCCCGGTCGACGTTTTTCAAACCGGCTCTGCCACCTCGTCGAACATGAACATCAACGAGGTCATCGCCAACCGCGCGAGCCAGCTGACCGGTCAGCTCATCGGCTCGAAGCGCCCGTTGCACCCCAATGATGATGTCAATCTCGGCCAGTCCTCGAACGACATCATCCCGACGGCCCTGCACGTCAGCGTCGCGGTGGCCTTGAAAGAGGATCTGACGCCGGCGCTGGAGGAACTGGCGGGGGCGTTGGAGGCTTAGGCCGGGGAGTTCCGCGAGTTGGTGAAGATCGGCCGCACTCACCTGATGGATGCCACGCCGTTGACGCTGGGGCAGGAATTCTCCGGCTATGCTGCCCAGGTGCGAAAGGGCGCCGGCCGGGCCCGCCGGGCCGTGGCGACGTTGGAGGAGTTGGCGATCGGCGGGACCGCGGTGGGCACCGGGCTAAACTGTCACCCCGAGTTTCCGGCGCGGGTTTGTCGGGTGTTGTCTGAACGCACGGGGATTTCGTTTCGAGAGGCCGGCAATCACTTCGAGGCGCAAGGCGGTCGCGACGACTGCGTCGAGGTGGCCGGCCAGTTGACCGCGATCGCCGCGAGCCTGACCAAGGTCGCCAACGACATCCGCCTGCTGGGATCGGGGCCTCGTGCGGGGTTGGGAGAAATCCGGCTTCCCGCCACCCAACCCGGCTCGTCCATCATGCCCGGCAAGGTGAATCCCGTGATGAGCGAAATGCTCGTGCAGGTATGCATCTATGCCACGGGCCTGGCCAACATGGTCGCCCTGTGTGGACGCGACGGACATTTCGAACTCAACGTCACCCTGCCGCTGATGACCTATGCGCTGCACGAGGCAATTCGCTGCCTCGCCAACGGCTGCCGGACTTTCGCGCGTCGTTGCGTGACGGGTCTTGAGGCGGATGAAGACCGCTGCCGGGACCTTGTTGACCGCTCGCTGATGCTCGTGACGGCTTTGAATCCCTATATCGGGTACGACGCGGCCGCGGCGGTGGCGAAGGAGGCGTTCACCCGGAAAAAGACCCTGCGTGAGGTTTTGCTTGATCGCGGCCTGCTGGACGCCGCGACGCTGGACCAGGCACTGGATCCGGCCTCGATGACCCGTCCGGACGATAAGCCGAAGGGCGCCAAGGGCGGTTGAGCTTTGACCGAGCAGACGCGGAGCCTACGGTACCGACCCTGGGTTTTTCGCCGATTGGCCCTGCCCCAAACGATGCCTGTGTTCCAACAAAACCTGGTCTTGGCATGCCGCGGCCAGGGCATGTACGAGATCACCCTGCAGGTTGCCGAGGTTCTCCGCCAAAGCGGATTGCGACAGGGGATCGTGACTGTCTTCTGCCGCCACACGAGTTGCAGCCTGGTGATCATGGAGAATGCCGATGCTACCGCGCGTCACGACTTGGAGGCATGGTTGAACCGGCTGGTGCCGGAAAACGATCCGCGGTTCGAGCACCAACTCGAGGGCGGAGATGACATGCCCAGCCACATCAAGATGGCCCTTACCCGCACGAGTGAGAGCATTCCGTTTGCCGACGGTAAACTTCTGCTGGGTACCTGGCAGGGAGTCTTTCTCTGGGAACACCGACGGTCACACCATTCACGAAACGTCGTCGTCACGGCGGTCGGAGAATGACCCGAGACGCCGGCCTGCTTACGGCTAGGTCCCGGACTTGCGCGAAGCCGCCGGGACGCAGGCGTTGGTAAAAAAGTCGTTTCCCTTGTCGTCCACCAGAATGAAAGCCGGGAACTCCTGCACTTCGATGCGCCAGACGGCCTCCATGCCCAGTTCGGGGTATTCCAGGAGCTCGACTTTCTTGATGTTCTCCTTCGCCAGTACCGCCGCCGGCCCACCGATCGAGCCGAGGTAGAACCCGCCGTGCTTCTTGCAGGCGTCCGTCACCTGTTTGCTGCGGTTGCCTTTTGCAATCATCACCATCGATCCGCCGAGCGACTGGAAAAGATCGACATACCCGTCCATACGTCCCGCCGTCGTCGGACCGAAAGAACCGGACGGATAACCCTTCGGGGTCTTGGCCGGCCCGGCGTAATAGACCGGATGTCTCTTGAGGTATTCGGGAAGCCCCTGGCCGGCGTCGACGCGCTCCTTGAGTTTGGCATGGGCGATGTCGCGCGCCACGACGATCGTGCCGTTGAGCGACAGGCGCGTCGTGACGGGATACCTTGTCAATTCGGCCAGGATCTCGGGCATCGGCCGGTCGAGGTCGATCCGCACGATCCGCTCCTCCTTAAGGACGCGTTGGCCCGCGGGGATAAAGCGGCCCGGATTGGGTTCGAGTTGTTCGAGCCAAAGGCCTTCTTTGGTTATCTTCGCTTTGATGTTCCGGTCTGCCGAACAGGATACGCCGACTCCGACCGGACAGGAGGCTCCGTGGCGCGGCAGTCGGACGATGCGCACGTCGAGCGCGAAGTGCCGGCCGCCGAATTGTGCCCCGATGCCGCAATCCCGGGCGACTTGGAGCATCCGCGCCTCGAGTTCGACGTCGCGGAAGGCGCGGCCCAGGTCGTTGCCGGTCGTCGGCAACGTGTCGAGGTATTTGGCCGAGGCGAGCTTGACGGTCTTGAGGCAGGCCTCGGCGGACGTGCCGCCGATGACCACGACCAGGTGGTAGGGCGGACAGGCGGCGGTGCCGAGGTACTTCATCTTGTCAGCGATGAAAGCCTCCAGGTTCTTGGGATTGAGGAGGGCCTTCGTTTCCTGGAAAAGGAAGGTCTTATTGGCCGAGCCGCCACCCTTGGCGATGAACAGGAATTCGTAGTGGGAGCCTTCGGTGGCAGCGACGTCGATCTGGGCGGGCAGATTGGTGCCGGAGTTGATCTCCTCATACATGGAACGCGCCACTGTCTGCGAATAGCGCAAATTTTCCTCGGTGTACGCCTGGTAGATCCCTTGGGAGAGAAGCTCGGCGTCGTTGACGCCGGTCCACACCTGCTGGCCCTTCTTGGCCATGACGATGGCGGTGCCCGTGTCCTGGCAGAAGGGCAGGATGCCCTCGGCCGAGATCTCGGCGTTGCGCAGGAGGGTCAGTGCAACGTAGCGGTCGTTGGCGGAGGCCTCCGGATCGTCCAGGATGCCCGCCACCTGCCGCAGGTGTTTCTCGCGGAGGAGAAACGAGCAGTCACGGATGGCTTGGCGGGCCAGGTGGGTGAGCGCTGCGGGCTCGACCTTGAGCACTTCCCTGCCCGCGAACTCGGTCGTGGAGACGAAGTCCGGCGTCAACAGCCGGTAGGAGGTCTCCTCCGGGCCCAGTGGAAACGGTTCTTGATAGCGAAATGGCGGGACGGGCATGGCGGAATGCGGATTTGTTGCTGGCGTCGATCATTTGTCCGGCATGGCCTCGCGGCGAGCGGATTCAAATGCCGGCCGCGACAGTATTAGCCGGATCGGCGGCCGTCGTGAAGCTCGCGGGCATTAGTCACATTTGCGCCGCGCTCGAGAGCAGCCGGCCTTCTAGCCCGCCGGCGTTCACAGCAGCTTCATCTTCGGCAGATCCTGAACGTCGACCAACCCGGCCGGTCGACCGGCGTCGTCGATCACGATGAGGTCGTCGATCTTGAAGTGATCGAAGATCCGCAGGGCGTCGACCGCCAGCGCGGTCACCGGCACGGTCTTGGGCGTGCGGGTCATGTAGCGCCGGACCGGTTGCAACAGGAAGTCCGGATTGCCCAAGACGTGGCGACGGAAATCGCCGTCGGTCAAGATCCCGGTGAGCCTGCCGGACGGCTCGTCGATCAGCGCGACGCAGCCGGCCTTGGCCTTGGTCATGGTCAGGATGGCATCCTGGACCGTACGTTGTTCGGACAACACCGGCAGGCGGTCGCCCGTGCGCATGATATCGGTCACTTTCAGCAGCAACGCGGTGCCCAGGTTGCCGGCGGGATGCAGCCGGGCGAAATCGTCGCGGGTGAAACCGCGGCGCTCGAGCAGGACCATCGCCAGGGCGTCGCCGAGGGCGAGGGCGGCCGTGGTGCTGGCCGTGGGCGCGAGGCGCAGTGGACAAGCCTCGCGCGGCACGCGGTAGGAAAGTCGCAAGTCCGCGTCCTTGGCGATTTCCGAATCGGGGTTGCTGGTGAGCGCCACCGTGGTGATTTCAAAACGCTTCAGCATGGCCAGCAACCGCAGCATCTCGGCGCTCTGCCCGCTGTTGCTGAGCAGCACGGCGAGATCCCCCGGCGCACAGAGGCCCAGATCGCCGTGGAGGGCCTGGGTGGCGTCGAGGAAGCAGGAGGTCACCCCGGTGCTGTTGAACGTGCCCGCGAGCTTTTGGGCAATATGCGCCGACTTGCCCACCCCGCTGAAGATGAGTTTGCCCCCTTTTTGGAGCGCCGCCTCCACCGCCGTCACCACCGCCCCGAACGAGGCGTCCAAGGCGTCGGCTGTCGCCTGCAGGGCGTCCATCTCGATCCGGATGCACTCGCGGCCGCGGGCCAGCGCGGATTGGAGGTCGTGAGTCATTTAGGATTTGAGTCGGAAAAGCGCGTGGGGTGAACTTAGGGCGCAATTTTTAGCGTTCAATCCCATTCCTGTCATCCGGCACGCGGCCGGCCCTTCCCGCTCTGGCTGACGGGCGTGCTGCTGTGCGTTCTGCTGGCGGCGGCCGGTTGCGGAGGCCCGGGTCGCGGCCCGCGGGGCGCGGAGACCGATGATCCCCTTTATCGTCGCGGCCAGCAGCTGCTCAAACAAGGCCGCAACCAGGAGGCGCTGGACGCCTTTCTCCGGGTCATTGATGAGCGCGGCGGCGACGCGCCGGAATCGCACCTATCGGCCGGTTTGATCTACCAGCAGTACCCGCCCAAGGATCCCGTCGCCGCCATCTACCACTTTCGCCGTTATCTCGAAGCGCAGCCCAACTCGCGGGAGGCCGATCTGGTCCGCGGGCGCATTGACGCCGCGATGCGGGAATTCGCCCGGTCGCTGCCGGCGCAGCCGCTGGAGAACCGCACTGCGCGGTTCGAATTGATGGACAAGATCGATCAACTCCAGAAGGAGAACGAGCAGCTCAAGGAGGAGATGACCTTGCTGCGCAAGGGGCGGGGCGGGGCGATGGGCGGCCAGGAAACCGGCGGTCCCACCGGCGTGGCGGCGAACAGCCCGCCGCCGGTCATGCGCCTGGCCCCGATCCGGGCCCCGGCGCCGGGTCCGGCCGTGAGTCCGGCAACGCCCACGCGATCCCCGGCCGGCGCGCCAACCAGCGTGACGCCGCCGCGCAGCGGACGGACTCATGTCGTGGCCGCGGGAGAAACCCTCTATCGAATTGCCCAGCGTTACTATGGCAACGGCGCCAGATGGCCGGAGATTCTCGAGGCGAATCGGGATCAGCTGAAGAACGCAAACTCGGTGCGCCCGGGGATGGAATTGCGCATCCCCTGACCGGCGTCTGGGCCGGTCAGGCGGAATACTCGGCCCAGCATGAGCTGGTCTCGGTCACGCGCACCCGTTCCAGGCGCACGGCCCCCGGCTCCCCCAGCCGGGCGAGGTGGCGCGACAATTCCTCGAAGATGGTCCGGGCCATGATCTCGCTGGTCGGGTCCGTGTCGGCAAACGGGATCACCCGCTCGCCGTAGGTCCGATGATAAAACTCAAAGTTGGGATCGGCGGTGTTGAGGCACAACGCGTGATCCCATTTCTCGAGCATTCCGGCCAGCGCGGACTTCACCGTCTGGAAATCGCACACCATGTCGTTGGCGTCCAACTGGTCGGCGGTCAGCACCACCTCCACGGTCCGGCTGTGGCCGTGGGGAAAGCGGCACTTGTCGGGGTGTTTCGACAATAGATGTCCGCTTTCGATTTCGAACGATTTGCTGATGCGGAACGGCATGATGACGAAGCCGAGACTGGTAGCGCCCGGTGGCGCCCGGGCCAAGAACGTAATCGCCCGCGGCCCGGTATGCCTCAAACCGTACGGGAGAAACGCCGCGGGCCTTTCTCCAGATAGGCGTCGAAGCGCATGGCGATGATGCGGATGAGCAAGGCGCCGACCCCGGTGATTTCGAAACCGTCGGCGTGACGCCGAACCAGGCCGTCGGCCTCGAGATCGGCCAGCGATTCAATCTCCCGGGTGAATTTCTGACGGAAGTCGATGCCAAGACGCCGGGAGAGATCGGCGTAATTCAGGCGACGGTCGCACATGATCCGCATGATCACCTGGCGGCGGAGGCGGTCCTCCTCGGTGAGGAGGAGACCGCGTTCGAACGGCAGCCGTCCCGCGTCGAGACGGGCGCAGTATTCCGGCAGGTCCTTGAGATTCTGACGGTAGGAATCCGCGGTTTGCGAAATCGAGGACATCCCGACGCCGTAGATCGAGGCGCCGGCATGCGTGCTGTATCCCTGGAAGTTCCGTTGCAGCGTGCCCGCCCGTTGCGCCACCGCGAGCTCATCGTCGGCCCGCGCAAAGTGATCCATGCCGATGTAAACCATGCCGGCGGCGGTCAACCGGCGCACCGCGATCGCCAGCATCTTCAGCTTTTCCTCCGTGGATGGAAGATTGGCCTGCTTCTCAAAGATACGCTGCGACGGTTTGATCCACGGCACATGCGCGTAGCTGAACACGGCGAGGCGGTCCGGTCCCAGCGTCAGCACTTCATCGATGGTGCGCGCAAAAGAGTCGGCCGTCTGGTGCGGCAGGCCGAAGATCAGGTCGACACTGATCGATTTGTAGCCCTCCGCGCGCATCCACGCAAAGGCCTGGCGGGTCACGTCCATCGGCTGGACCCGGTGCACGGCAAGCTGGACCTCGGGGTTGGTGTCCTGCACCCCGAGGGAGGCGCGGTTGCAGCCGAGTTCCCGAAACGCCCGCACATGGTCGCGGGTGATGCGGCGCGGATCGACTTCGACGCTGTTTTCCGAGTCCGCGGCAAACTGAAATCGCGAGTGAATGGCCTCGCCCAGCCGCCGGATCACCGCCGGCGGCAGAAACGTCGGCGTGCCCCCGCCGAAGTGCATCTGTTCCACGCGCCGGTCTGGGTGCAGATGGGGTTGGAGCAGGGCCAGCTCCTTTTCGAGGTAGCCGACATATTCCGCCGCCGCGTCGCGGCGGAGTGTGATGACGGTCGTGCAGCCACAAAACCAGCAGAGGGTTTCGCAAAACGGGAGATGAAAGTAGAGCGAGAGCGGGCTCGCCGTTTGATTGTCCCGCCGGATCGCGTCGAGCAGGACTTCGGGCGGAGTCGTCTCGGTGAACTGCGGTGCCGTAGGGTAGGACGTATAGCGCGGCCCCGGCACATTGTATTTCCGGACCAGGCCGAGATCGACTTCGGCGGCGGCCGGCAGTGGGGCGGAGCTGTCAGTGGATGCGACCATGAGCGGAGATGACAGACCGGGCATTATTGCTCAGCCGCGGCGCTTTTGCGAGGCCCGATGAACAAACGTCGGCAGGCCATGGACCGGCGGAGGTTTTTCCCTTGTGCATGTGCTTGAGCGCGGCCCGCTTCGTGCCCGAGCGGGCCGGGCCTTCATGCATCGTCGCGGCGGCGAAAATGTCAGCGGTTTCGGCCGGGTGCCGGAGTCGGCGGCACCGAGACCGACTCGTATCCGGCCGCCACCGCGGGAAGCGGCGTCGGTTTGCGGCCCCGCGCCTTGAAGAAGGTGTAATTAAACACGCCGTCGGGCCCCGCCGTGCGGGCGAGGTCGTTCAGGGCTCCGGCCCATGCCTTCGGGGCCATCAGTTTTCGGCGCCGCACCTCCGGGCCGATTCCGGCCACCATGGCGGTGAAGGTGTTGCGGGTGAAGCCCTCGACCATTGCGGGTCGGGAGGCGTCGGCGTAAACCACGCGTGGCGTAACCTGCACGGCCGTGAAGCCCGCCGCGCGCAGGAGCGGATAAAGGCGCCGCCCGATCAAGGCGTCGCCGCCTGCCTCCCTTTGGAGATCGACGAGGCACTGGATCGCCCGCCGGGCCCGGGGACTGTCGGGGTGGAAATAGGCGGAACCATGGTCGCCCTCGATGACGCTGAGGATGCCGCCCGGCCGGAGCACGCGTTTCATTTCCGACAGGGCCGCCGCAGGATCGGCCAGATGCTCGAGGATGAAACAGGCGAACACCGCGTCGAAGGAGTCGTTGCGCTGGGAAAGGTGCCGGACATCGGCCTGCTCGAAACGCACGTTGGTGAGTCCCGCCCGCCGAACCGCGCGGCGGGCTTGGGCCAGCGACGCGGACGAACGGTCGACGGCGACGATTCGGGCCGCCGGGTTCCGCCGCGCGAGGATCAACGTCTGCGCGCCGGTGCCGCAGCCCGCTTCCAGGATCCGCGCCCCGGCGGGGTAGGACTCGTCGTCGTGCAGCAACCCGGCCAGGGTCTGCGCCTGGTCACGCAGGCGCACCGATTCCTGCGGCGAATAACCGTGAACGTAGGTGGACGAGGTGATGGCGACCTCCGGGATTCTGGATGGGCATGGCACGCAAATTGGCCCGAGGCCCGTTCGCAGCCGACGCTGGTTGAGGCTGGCGGAGAGGGAGGGATTCGAACCCTCGGTACGGGAACCCGTACACATGATTTCCAATCATGCACGTTAGACCACTCCGTCACCTCTCCGGAAGCCGGCTGGCGGTGCCGCAAGGCGCTCCGGCCGAGTGGCCAAGGGGGCAAATAGAGCGTGAAGGTGCAGGGAGGGTCAAGGGTGAATGCGGCGCACGGCGATAGGCCAAAAGCTACTTGCGCGACCCAGCGGCGCTGGTAGGTTGATTTGTTATTTTGTCGGAGGTCGCATGGTATCCGCAAACACTGAACTGGCCTATGATAGCAAGGTGGAGGGAGACTTGGTCGTCTCCCGCCTGGATGCCGTGATCAACTGGATTCGGACCAATTCCATGTGGCCGATGCCCATGGGCTTGGCTTGTTGCGCCATCGAGCTGATGGCCGTGGCGGCGGCCCGCTTCGACATTGCGCGGTTCGGGGCGGAAGTGATGCGGTTTTCCCCGCGTCAATCCGACTGCATGATCGTGGCGGGCACGGTCACGTACAAGATGGCGCCGCAGCTCCGCCGCATCTACGACCAGATGGCCTCCCCCAAGTGGGTCATTGCGATGGGCGCCTGCGCCAGCACCGGCGGCATGTACCGGAGCTATGCGGTGTTGCAGGGCGTGGATCGGATCGTGCCGGTGGATGTGTATGTCAGCGGCTGTCCGCCTCGGCCGGAGGCGCTGCTCGATGCGCTGGTCAAACTGCAAGCCAAGGTCCGCCGGGAGCCGGCGGCCCGCCAATTGTTGCGCGCTTGAGCCACGCCGAGAGCACCCGCCGATGACCGCCGCCACCGTTGCCGCCACTCTCCTGAAGGAGAAAGTCCCGCCGGCCGCCGAGCGTCCGAGCCGCGATTGGCCGGCATTTGACGTTCCCGTCGGACAGGTACTGACGGCGCTGCAGGTGCTGCGCGACGACGGGGCCTACGACATGTTGGTGGATGTGACGGCGATCGACGGGGGCGCCGCGCGATCGCCGCGATTCACCGTGGTCTGGCATCTGCTGTCCACCAGCCGGCATGCTTATGTCCGGGTGGCCGCCGACTGCCCGGATGACGCGCATCCGAGCATGCCCAGCGCCACGGGACTCTGGCCCGCGGCCAACTGGCACGAACGCGAGGCGTACGACATGTTCGGCATCGGCTTCGAGGGACACCCCGACCTGCGGCGGATCCTGATGTGGGACGGCTACCCCTATTTCCCGCTGCGGAAGGAATTCCCGCTTGCGGGTCTCGAAACCGAACTTCCGGATCCGGCGGTGGCGGAGGAAACCGCGGCCAAGGTGCAGGCGGCTCCCCTCATGGGCGGACCCTTTGTCGCCAATGCGGGCCCAACGCTGGAGCAGGCCGAGCCGCGCGCCGGCGATGAAAGCTGGACGGAACACCAGGAGAAACCCCATTAGGCCCTTGTCTTCCCGCACGACTCTCATGGCCTCGGACTACATCTTCCCGGACAACGCCGCCAAAACCGCCGCGGCGGCCACGAAGGAGTTCGTGCCGGAGAAACTGTCGATCAACATGGGGCCGTCGCATCCGTCGACGCATGGCGTGTTGCGGCTGCAGCTGGAGCTGGATGGCGAGGTGGTGACCCGTGCGGAACCGGTGATTGGCTACCTGCACCGGGGCGACGAAAAGCTGGCGGAGAACATGACCTACAACCAGTTCGTGCCTTACACGGACCGGCTGGACTACCTGGCGCCGCTCGCGAACAACGTGGCTTATGCGATCGCGGTCGAACGCCTCGCGGGACTCGAAGTGCCACCGCGGTGCCAGGCCATCCGCGTCATCATAGCCGAGCTCGCGCGCCTCTCGTCCCACCTGATGGGGCTGGGGGCGTTCGGCATCGACGTGGGCGCGTGGACGGTGTTCCTCTACACCTTCACCGAACGGGAGAAGCTCTACCGGCTTTTCGAGGAGCTGACCGGCGCCCGATTCACCACCAGTTACACGCGCATCGGCGGTCTGGCCCGCGACGTGCCCGAGGGCTGGCTGGACCGCGTCGGCGCCTTCTGTGACCAATTCCTGCCGATTCTGGAAGAGACGCTGGGGTTGCTCACGCGCAACAAGATCTTCCACGATCGCACGGACGGCATCGGCGTCATCGCGAAGGAGGACGCGATCGCCTACGGCCTCACGGGGCCCAATCTACGGGCCAGCGGCGTGCCGCTCGACCTGCGCAAGGACCGACCCTACTGCGGCTACGAACAATATGAGTTTGACGTCCCGGTCGGATCCAAGGGCGACTGCTACGACCGCTATCTCTGTCGCGCCGAGGAGATGCGCCAGTCGGTGCGCATCATCCGCCAGGTGAGCAAGAGCTTTCCGGCGGGCGATTGGTACGCGGCGGAGGCCCGCAAGATCTTTGCCCCGCCCAAGGCCAAGATTCTCACGAGCATGGAGGAGCTCATTCAGAACTTCATGCTCGTCACCGAAGGGCCGCAACTGCCGCCGGGCGACGTCTACTTCGAAGCCGAGAATCCCAAGGGCGCGCTCGGGTTCTTCATCGTCTCGAAGGGCGGCGGCGTGCCGTGGCGCCTGAAGATCCGCGGCCCGTCGTTCTGCAACCTCAGCATCCTGCCCAAGGTGTGCGTCGGCGCCATGCTGGCGGACATCGTCTCCATCCTCGGCTCCCTCGATTTCGTGATGGGAGAATGTGACCGGTGAACCGGCTGCCCGACTCCCCGCCAACTGTGAATCTCAAGCCGGAAACCATCCAGAAGATCGACGAGGTTATCACGCACTACCCGGTGAAGCGGAGTGCGGCGTTGCCCCTGTTGCACCTGGTGCAGGAAGACCAGGGTTACATTTCCCCGGCGGCCATCGAGTGGATCGCGCAGAAACTCGACCTCCAACCGATCAATATCTACGAGCTCGTCACCTTCTACCCGATGTTCCGGCGGCAACCGATCGGGCGGCGCCACATTCGGGTGTGCCGGACCCTCTCGTGCGCGATGGTCGGCGGACACCATATCTGCGACGAGCTGCAAAAACAGTTCGCCTGCGGCCTGGGCGAAACGTCGCCGGATGGCGAGGTGACGATCGAGTTTGTGGAATGCCTCGCGAGTTGCGGCACCGGACCGGTGGTGATGGTCGATGAGGAGTTGTATGAGAACGTCGACCTGGCCCAGGCCCGGGAGCTGGTGGCCCGGATCAAACAGGAGGCGGCCGCTCGCGGGCTCGCGCGATCTTCATGAATCCACTTCCGTCAACCGACTTGCTGTTTACCTACGGGACGCTGCGTCGCGCAGCGGGCCATCCGGCCCATCGCCTCCTGGCGGACCGGGCGGAAATCATCGGGCACGGTTTCGTGCGCGGGCGACTGTATCATGCCGGCGATTTTCCGGCGTTGGTGCCGGATCCCCAGGGCGTCGCGGTGGCGGGCGAAGTGTACCGGGTCTTCGGGCCGCCGAGCGTGCTCTTCCAGCTCGATCAATACGAAGGCTTCGATCCCGCCTCGCCGGACACCAGCGACTTTCGTCGGGATTTTGTCGAGGTGGTCATGAATGACGGCCGCACGGTGACCGCCTGGGCGTATTTTTACCAGCGGCCCGTGTTTGAGCTGCAGCCGATTCCACACGGCGATTTTGCCCGGTTCCTTCGCGAGGGATCGGGTGCCGTCCAGAGCTGAACCCATCATCCGAATCTTCGACCGATCTCCCATGCCGCATCCCGCCGAACGCCGCATCATCTTCCGGTACATCGACGAGCCCGGTTACACCCCGGACCTCGCGTGCTACCTGCGCCACGGCGGCTACGAGGTGTTGAAAAAAGCGGTCCAGAGGAAGCCGGAAGAGTTGATCGACGAGGTGAAAAAATCCGGCCTGCGCGGGCGGGGCGGTGCCGGATTTCCGTGCGGAGTGAAATGGACGCTGGTCGACCGAAAAAGCGGCAAGCCGATCTACCTGATCGTCAACGCCGACGAATCCGAACCGGGCACCTTCAAGGATCGCTACATCATCCACCGGGATCCGCATCAGCTCATCGAAGGGATCATGATCACCTGTTGGGCCAACCAGGTGAAACAGGCCTACATCTACATTCGCGGCGAGTTTCCCCATGGCGCCCGCATTCTGGAACAGGCCATCGCCGAGGCCCGGGCGCACCATTTCGCCGGCCCCGATATTTTGGGCACCGGTTATTCCTGCGAGATCTACGTGCACCGCGGCGCCGGCGCTTACATCTGCGGCGAGGAAACCGGCCTCATCGAGTCGCTGGAGGGCAAACGGCCGTACCCGCGCATCAAGCCGCCCTTCTTCCCGGCCGTGCTCGGCCTGTATCAATGCCCGACGATCGTCAACAACGTGGAGACGCTCTGCCATGTGAGACACATCGCCGACGTGGGGAGCGAGGCGTTTGCCCGGCTGGGGACGCCCAACAATACCGGCACCCGCCTGCTTTGCGTGAGCGGCCACGTGCAGCGGCCGGGCTACTACGAATTTGAGTGCGGCAAGATCACGCTGGGACAACTCCTGCACGAGGTGTGCGGCGGCCCGCGCCCGGGGCGGACCTTCAAGGCGGTGATCCCGGGCGGCTCGTCGGCCAAGATTCTGCGGTTTGGCGAGCGCTTCAACTTCAAGCGCCGGGACGGCACCACGGTCGACTGGGGCGTGGAGGACATCCCGATGGACTTCGATTCGCTCGCGGCCTGCGGCTCCATGGGCGGCTCCGGCGGCGTGATCGTCATGGACGACTCGGCGGACATGGTCGCGGCCCTCGCCAACATCAACGCCTTCTATGCGCACGAGAGCTGCGGGCAGTGCACGCCCTGCCGCGAGGGCTCGTTGTGGATGAAAAAGATCACCGCCCGCATGGTGGGCGGCGACGCCCGGCCCCAGGATGCCGACCTGCTGAAGAGCGTCGCGGATCAGATCGCCGGGCGCACCATCTGCCCCTTTGGGGAGGCCTGCGCCTGGCCCACCCAGAGTTTTGTCCTGAAATTCGGCGATGAGTTCAGAGACTATTCCACCAAGGCGGCGCCGCCCGGCGGCGTCGCGGCTTCGGCCTAGCGGATCGGAAGACATCGAAGAACCGAGATCCCTCAATGATCGATCGCCAACCAATTTGCGGTTCGGACGCGGAGCCCCCGGCGGGGCGCCGTTCGTTGCCGTCGCGGGCGACGGCAGGGAGGCCGCCGCGATGATCGCTCCACCCAAACCCGAATTGATCACCGTAACCATTGACGGCCGCGAGATCGCCGTGCCGAAGGGCACGAACATGATCGAGGCGGCACGACGGCTGGGAATCGAGATCCCACATTTCTGCTACCATCCGAAGCTGACGGTGGCCGGGAACTGCCGCATGTGTCTGGTGGAGATGGGCATGCCGGCGCTGGATCCCACCACGAAGCAACCGCTGACGGATCCCGCCACGGGCGGGCCGCAGATCAGATGGATGCCGAAGCCGACCATCGCCTGTTTCACGAACGCCGCACCGGGACTCCAGATCCGCACCACCACGCCGCTGGTGAAGGAATGCCGGGAGGGCGTGATGGAGTTCCTCCTCATCAATCACCCGCTGGATTGCCCGATTTGCGACCAGGCGGGCGAGTGCAAGCTGCAGGAGCAGGCCACGGGGTACGGCCGCGGCTATTCGCGTTTCGTCGAGCGCAAGAACGTCAAGCCGAAGCGCACCCTGCTGGGTCCGCGGGTCATGCTCGACGATGAGCGCTGTATTCTTTGTTCGCGCTGCGTCCGTTTCTGCCAGGAGGTGGCCAAGGATGACGTGCTCGGCTTCGTCGACCGCGGCAGCTACAGCACCCTGACGTGCTATCCCGGCCGGCGGCTGGAAAACAATTACTCCCTCAATACCGTCGACATCTGCCCCGTCGGGGCGCTGACCAGCACCGACTTTCGCTTCAAGATGCGGGTGTGGTTCCTCAAGCGGACGCCGAGCATCTGCACCGAGTCGTCGGTCGGCGTGAATACCGAGGTCTGGAGCCGGGAAGGGGTCATTTACCGCATCACGCCGCGCCGCAACGACGAAGTGAACGACGCCTGGATGGCCGACAGCGGTCGCCCGCGGTACAAGGCGGTGACGGCGGAAACGCGGCTGGCCCGCGCCGCCGTCGGCGGCACCCCGGCTCCGGTGGACGAAGCGATGCGACGAGCGGGCGAACTGCTCCAGGGCGGAGACGTTGCGATCGTCGGTTCCGGCCGGAGTTCGGTGGAGGAACAGTTTGCGACGAAGAAGCTT
The DNA here is from genome assembly GCA_046704925.1 of Opitutaceae bacterium. Classification (GTDB taxonomy): domain Bacteria; phylum Verrucomicrobiota; class Verrucomicrobiia; order Opitutales; family Opitutaceae; genus Fen-1467. Next base: position 23,763 of record JBJKRD010000320.1, read on the forward strand.
GCCGACGCGCTCCACGCGCCCGTCTGGCTGGTCAGCCGGGTATCGCCAGGAGACGGCCTGCTGATCTCCGCCGACCGGAATCCAAACGTGCGGGGTGCGCTCGTAACCGGCTTGATCAGGGCCCTGCCCGGGCCGCAACTGACCGAACTCGCGGCGCAGATCGAGGCCGGCAAGGTTAAGACGGTGGTGAGCGTCGGCGAGGACCTGCTGGCCGCCGGATTGTCGGAGGCGCAACTCGGCCGGATCAACTGCATCTACCTGGGCACCCATGCCGACGCGACGAGCCTGGCGGCACGAATCGTCATCCCGACGCTGGCAGTTCTCGAAAAGGAGGGTACCTTCGTCAACCAGCAGTTTCGCCTGCAGAAATTCGCCGGGGCGGTGCCTGGCCCGCGCGACGCGATGGCGGATCTGGTGGTGCTGTCCCGCCTGGCGGTGGCGGCGGGCGGGCCCGTCCTGCCGGTCGAGGTCGCCGAACTGTGGTCGACGATGGCGGCCGAGGTGAAGGAATTCGCGGCCGTCACCCACGCCAGCGTCCCCGCCACCGGGTTGCTGCTGGACGCCTCCGGTTTCGCCGGCCTGCCGTTTGCCGAGGGCGAAACGCTGCACTTCAAGCCGCCGGGCGGTCCCGCGTCATGACCGTTTTCCTCGCCAGTCTTTCTCCTCTCGTGCTCGGCCTGCTCAAGGGCCTGGCGGTGATCGTCGTGATCTTCCCGATTGCGGGCGCCTGTTCGATGGCCGAGCGCAAAGTGTCGGCTTGGATCCAGGGCCGGCACGGGCCGAATCGCGCCATTCCGTTCTGGTTCGCCTGGGTGCCGGTGCTGGGGCCGTTCCTGCAGCGGCTTGGCGCGTTTCACCTGCTGGCCGACGGCCTGAAGTTTCTGTTCAAGGAGGAGCCGCTGCCCGGCCAGGTGAACAAGCTCTATTTTCTGCTGGCGCCCGCCATCGCGCTCATCCCGGCGTTCACCACGGTGACAGTCGTGCCGTTCGGCGCTTATCTCGACGGTTCGGGGCATCTCGTGCCCCTCGTCCTGGCCAACGTCGACGTCGGCATTCTGGCGGTGTTCGCCGTGGCTTCGCTGGGGATTTATTCGATGATTCTCGCCGGCTGGGCCTCCAATTCGAAGTATCCGTTTCTCGGCGGGGTGCGCGCCTCGGCCCAGCTGATCTCCTACGAACTGGCGATGACCCTCTCGGTCCTGCCGGTCTTCCTCTGGATCAACACCCCGGACGGCGCGGGTACGTTGAGCCTTGCCCAGGTGGTCTCGTTTCAAACGCAGCCGGGATTCTGGGGCGGCACCTGGTTCATCTTCCTCATGCCGGTTTCGGCGCTCATCTTTTTCGTGGCGCTCTTTGCCGAGACCAACCGCCTGCCATTCGACATGATCGAATCCGAGGCGGATCTGGTGGGCGGCTTCCACACCGAATACGGCGCCTTCAAGTGGTCGCTGTTTTTCGTGGCCGAGTATTCCAACATGATCGTGGGTTCCGGGGTGTTCATTCTGCTTTTCCTCGGCGGGTGGAATCCGCTGCCGTGGCTGCCCCTGACGAAGGTGGCGGCGTGGCTCGGATTCGCCGGTCACCCGGTGATCTTCGCCGCGGTCTCAATCGTCGTCTTTCTCGCCAAGATCATTTTTTTCATCTTCGTGTTCATGTGGGTGCGCTGGACCGTACCGCGGTTCCGGTACGATCAAGTGATGCGCATCGGCTGGCGCGGCCTGCTTCCGCTCGCCCTGGTGAACCTTGTCGTTTACACGCTGGGGATCGCCCTCCTGCAGCCCGTCCACTAGGACCCCGCCATGGCAGTCATTCAAGTCGAACGAAAACCACTCACCCTCGCCGAGCGGGTCTATCTTCCGCCGGTCCTCAGCGGCATGCGTACCACGCTGAAGCACCTGTTTTCCCGCAAGGTGACGCTGGAGTATCCCGAGCAGCGCCCCGAGATACCGCCGGGCTACCGCGGCGTGCCCACGCTGGTCAAGGATCCCAACGGCCGGGAGAAGTGCGTGTCCTGCCAGCTTTGCGAGTTTGTCTGCCCGCCCAAGGCCATCCGCATCGTGCCGGCGGAGATCCCGGTCGGGACCGAGTCGGCGCACGTCGAAAAGGCGCCGCGGGAGTTCGACATCAACATGCTGCGGTGCATCTACTGCGGACTCTGCCAGGAGGTCTGTCCCGAGGAGGCGATCTGGCTGCAAAACATCTACTCGCTGGCGGGCTACCGGCGCGACGAACTGGTGTTCGGCAAGGAGAAACTGTACGAACTTGGCGGCACGCTGCCGGACCAGCATTTCAAATGGGACAAAAAGAAGGAGGCCGCGCAGGACGCCGCCCATCACTGAACCCGGTGCCCTGATTCAACTGCCGCCGCCTCTTTTCCGATCCATGGCCGACTTCCTGTTCTACCTGTTTGCGTTTCTGACGGTTCTGGCCGCCGCAGGCGTGGTGCTCAACCGCAACGCGGTGAACGCGGCGATGTGTCTGCTGTTGAGCTTCGTCGGCCTGGCGGCGCTGTTCGTGCTGTTGGAAGCCTACTTCCTCGCCCTGCTGCAGGTGCTGGTTTATGCGGGCGCGGTGGTGGTGTTGTTTCTCTTCATCATCATGCTGTTCGATGTGCAGGGCGGCGACCCGCGCCGGCCCCACCGGCGCGTGGCGGGAGCGGCCGGGATTGTCGCCTTGGCGCTGCTGGCGACGGGCGTGCTCTCGCTCGTCCAGCATTCCCGGTTGGTCGGAGCGGAGCCCGCGGCGATGGCGGCGCCGGGGGTGGGCCTGAAGGCCTTTGGCTACCAACTGTTCACGAAGTACCTGCTGCCGATGGAGGTGACGGGCTTTCTTCTGCTCGTCGCGATGCTCGGGGTGACCGTCTTGAGCCGGAAGTTCGAGGCGGCAGCGGAGGCCAAATGAGCGCCGGTGCCATCCTGTTGGCGGCACCGGTCGCCGTCGGTCTCAACCACTACCTGCTGGTCAGCGCCCTGCTGTTTGCGATCGGGTTCCTCGGCGTGCTGCTGCGCCGAAACACGCTGGTGATCTACATGTGCCTCGAGCTCATGCTCAACGCCTCGACCCTCGCGGCCGTGGCCTTTTCGCGGTTCAACGGCACCATGGATGGCAACATTTTCGTGTTCTTCATCATCACCGTCGCGGCCGCCGAGGTGGCCGTCGGGTTGGCGATCATCGTCGCCCTGTTCCGCCGGCGCCACACGGTGCAGGTGGAGGATTTGACCGCTTTGCGCTACTGAAATGGATCCCGCCCGACTGGCCGCGCTCGACCTGTTGATTCCGCTCGCCTCGGCGGTGGTCATCGCCCTGTTCTTGCGCCGGCGGGGAGCGCTGGCGGCGTTGGTGTCGGTGGCCGCGGCCGCCGGGGTGGCCGGGGTCTCCCTGTTGTTGATCTTTGGCGGTCACCGCAATTTCCCCGCCTCGGTGGAGTGGCTGCGCCTCGGGAGCTTCACCATTTCCTTCGGGGTCAAGTTCGACGATCTCGCGGCGTTGATGCTCTTTGTGGTTAGCGTGGTGGGATTCTGCATCCACGTTTTCAGCCTCGGCTACATGCGGGAGGACGAGGCCCGGGGCCGCTATTTCGCCGGTCTGTCGGTCTTCATGTTTTCGATGATCGGCATCGTGCTGGCCGACAATCTCTTCATGCTTTTCGTTTTCTGGGAGTTGGTCGGCTTCAGCTCGTACCTGCTGATCGGCCACTGGTGGGAGCGGCGGTCGGCGGCGGATGCGGCCAAGAAGGCTTTCATCGTTAACCGGGTGGGCGACTTCGGCTTTCTGCTGGGGGTGATCGCGTGCTACTGGTTGAACGGCACGGTGAATCTGGGCGAACTGGCCGCCCGCGCGGGCGCCGGCACGCTGGTGTTCAGCCGCGCGATTCCGCTGCTGCTGTTTTGCGGGGCGCTGGGGAAATCCGCCCAGGTGCCGCTGCATGTCTGGCTGCCCGACGCCATGGAGGGCCCGACGCCGGTGTCGGCCCTCATCCATGCCGCGACGATGGTGGCGGCGGGCATCTACATGCTCTGCCGCATCCAGATGTTGATGGTGCCGGAAGCCCTGACGGTGATCATGTGGGTGGGGACCGTCACCGCCCTGTATGCCGCGATCTGTGCGGTGGTCCAATCGGACATCAAGAAGGTGCTGGCTTATTCCACGCTCTCGCAGCTCGGGTATATGGTGGCCGCGTTCGGCCTGGGCTCGCTCGCGGTTGCCGGCGCTTCCGCGGGCGCCCCGGTTGGGGTGACAATGGCCACGCTTCAGCGGGCCGGCGTGGCGGCGGCGATGTTCCACCTGACGACCCACGCCTTCTTCAAGGCGCTGCTCTTCCTCGGGGCGGGTTCGGTCATCCACGCCTGCCACCACGAGCAGGACATTTTCAAGCTGGGCGGGCTGGCCCGGAGGATGCCGGTGACGTTCCTCACCTTCACGGTGGCGACCCTGGCCATCATTGGGATGCCGTTCTTTGCCGGATTCTATTCCAAGGATGCGATCCTCTATCTCGCGCACGAGAAAGATGCGGCCGTATTCAGCGTGCTGGTGCTCGCGGCAATCCTGACCGCCCTCTACATGACCCGGCTGTGGCGCCTGACATTCTTCGGCGCGGCCCGCACGGAGGCCGCGGAGCATGCCCGGGAGAACGGACCGGTCATGACGGTACCTTTGATCGCGCTGGCGATCGGGGCCGCGATCGGTGGCTACCGCGTCGTCTATGCCCGGCTGCTGGATGGGGCCTTCCACGGGGTGCTGGCCTTCGTGCCGGAACCCACCGGCGCCAGCCACCTGCTAATGGTCACGGTCGGCACCGGCGCCATGCTGGTCGGCTTGCTGACCGCGCTCGCCTATTATCGTCCGGCCGGAGTCGATCGATTGTCGGTCGGCGTGCCGGTGCTGTTCGGCGGCTTGACCCTCCTCAAGGAGTCGTTTGACCGCCTGTATGGCTATTACGTCGAGAAGGTGCAGCAGCGCCTGGCCCTGCTGCTCAGCTGGCTGGAAGACATCTTTCTCGCCGGCTGGCTGATCCGCGGCGGTGCCGGGGTGGTGGCCCTGATCGGGATGGGCGCCCGGGCGCTGTACGTGGGCCGACTGCACGTCTACGTCTACTGGTTTCTCCTCGGGGTGGTGCTGCTCTGGGGCTTTGCCGCCGGCCGATTCTAACCGTCACCCGCCGCATGGACGCTTTGAACGCAAATCTCGTCTTGGGGGCGGTCGCCCTGCCGCTGGTCGGCGCACTCCTGCTCGCGATCGGCGTGCCGGAACGCTGGGTCAAGGGAATTGCCGCGGTGGCCTTCGTGGGTCCCGCGGTCATTGCGCTCTGGTTGTGGAGCCAGTTTCCAGCCTACGGCGCCATTGTCGCGGCGCATCAGGGCTTCGCCTTCTACAGCCTGCGCGCGCTGGGTCTGGAGCGAATCGGCATTCACCTGACGCTGGGGCTCAACGGCATCTCCCTGCCGCTGTTCGTGCTGGCCGGCGTGGTGGGTCTGGCGGCGGGCCTGTACGCGCTCCAATCCGGCGCCGAGCGGCTCCGGGGTTATCTGCTGCTGCTATTGATCATGGAGGGCGGCCTGTTGGGGGCGTTCGCCTCGATCGACATCTTCTTCTTCTATTTCTTCCACGAACTCGCGCTCATCCCCACGTTTCTGATGGTGGGCCTGTGGGGCAGCCGCGGCGAGAGCGTGAACCGCTATGCGGCCATGAAACTGACGATTTACCTGACGGTGGGCGCCATGCTCTCCCTGCTGGGTCTGATCGCCATCTACCAAAAGAGCGGCGTGGAGAGTTTCGACCTCATCAACCTGCGGACGGTGCTGGCGGGGAGCCCGATGCCGCAGGTATGGCAAAAATACATCTTCGGGCTCCTGTTGTTCGGGTTTGGCATCCTGGTCTCGCTCTGGCCATTCCACACGTGGGCGCCGCTGGGCTACGGCGCGGCGCCCAGTTCCACGGCGATGCTCCATGCCGGCGTGCTCAAGAAATTCGGCCTTTACGGGCTGATCCAGATCGCGCTGCCGTTGTTGCCCGCGGGAGGCGGGGCCGCCTTGACGTTGTCGGTGCCGGGCATCGTGACGATTCACACGACCTGGATCTGCGTGCTCGCCTGGCTGGCCTTGGGCAATGTCCTCGTGATCGGCCTGATCACGCTGGCACAGCGGGATCTCAAACAGATGATCGGCTACAGCTCGGTCATGCACATGGGTTACGCGTTTCTGGGAATCGCCACGTTGTCGGCGCTGGGGATCGGCGGGGTGGTGCTGCTCATGTTCGGCCACGGCCTGTCGGTCGCCCTGCTGTTCCTGCTGTCCACGAGCATCCGGCACCGGACGCAAACCTTTGATCTCGCCGAGATGGGTGGCTTGGCGCGGCAGGCGCCGGTCCTGGCCGCGTTTTTTGTGGCGGGCATTTTGGCGGCGATCGGTCTCCCGGGTTTTGCCAACTTCTGGGGGGAATTGGGCATTTTTGTGGCGCTCTGGCGGTTCTCTCCGTGGTTTGCCGCCGCGGCCGTGGCCGGCATCGTGATTTCCGCCGTGTATGGTCTGCGCGCGGCCGCGCGCGTGTTCTTCGGCCCGCCAACGGCGGAGTTTTCGCGGGCGGCGGCGCGGCAGCCCGTGGGTGACCTGCGGTGGCGGGAACGCATCCCGGCGCTGGTGCTGCTGGCCACCCTGCTGGTCGTCGGGTTTTGGCCGCGATTCCTCACCGATCCGCTCAATCAGGCGCTGGAGCCCCTTTATCCCGCGAGAACCGGAATCACCGCCCAGGTGGTGCAACGCCCGTAGCCGCCATGTTCGCCCTCGCCGATCTTTCCACCCTGCGGACCGCCGCCCAATCGAATCAGTGGGCGGCCATCGCGCCTGAGTTGGTGCTCGGCGCCCTGGCCCTGCTGCTGCTGGTCCTCGAACTCGTCCTGCCCCGGGGCCGTCGGTCGTTGATCCCGGCCGTGGCCACCGCCGGGTTGGCGGTCGTCCTGGTGGCGTTGGTGGCCAACTACCACACGGTCTGGCTTGGCCGGGAAACGTTCTCCGGCCTGCTCCGCCTGTCCGCCGACGCGCAGTTCATGCGGATTTTTTTCGTGCTGAGCGGACTGCTGGTCTGTGCCCTCGCCCCGGTCACCTTACGGCGGCAACCGGTGCCTAAGGTCGAATTCTATCACACGGTGATCGTCGTCACGGCCGCCCTGATGCTGCTCGTGCAAAGCAACCAGTTTGTGATGTTTTTTGTCGCCTTGGAGACGGTGACGGTGGGCTTCTACATTCTGGTCAGTTATGGGCGCGACAGCGCGTTCTCCCTCGAAGCCGGCCTCAAATACCTGATCTTGGGAGCGCTCAGCTCGGCGATTCTCCTCTTTGGCATTGTGTTGTTGTATGGGGTGGCCGGCAACCGCGCCCTGCCCGGTGCCACGGCTGAACCGATGAATTTCGAGGCCCTCCGCGGCTTCCTCGCGGCCAATCCGGGTGATTTCCTGGCCAACGTGGGTGCGGTCCTCGTATTGGCGGGCGTGGCGTTCAAGATCGGAGTCGTCCCGTTCCAGATCTGGATTCCCGATGTCTACCAGGGGGCGCCGACGCCGGTCACGGCGTTGCTGGCGGTCGCGTCCAAGGCAGGCGGGTTTGCGGTGCTGCTGACGCTCGCCCTTCGCGTCTTCGAGCCGCTGCAGGCGGTGGTGACACCGGCACTGGCGACGATGGCGGTCGCGACGATTCTGCTGGGCAATCTGGCGGCGTTGACCCAACGCAACGTGAAGCGCCTCATGGGCCTTTCGGGAGTTTCCCATGCCGGTTATCTGCTCGTGGGTGTGATCGCCGCCTACCATGAGCCGCTGGCCGTGGGTGCGGTTTATTTCTACCTGCTGGTCTACCTGCTGGCGTCGTTTGCGGTGTTCGCCGTGATGGCCCACGTCGGGGGAGCCGATGATGCCGACCAAGAGTTGGAGCACTATGCGAATCTGGCCCGCAAACGGCCGTTTCTCGGCGCCGTGCTGGCGGTGGGTCTGGGCTCGCTGGCGGGTGTACCCCCGTTGGCCGGCTTCATGGGCAAGCTCCTGATCTTCATTGTCGCCTTCAAGGCGCGGCTCTACGGATTGCTGGCCGTGGCCCTGGTTGGTGCGGTCCTGGGAATCTATTACTACTTCGGGTGGATCAAAGCGGCGTTTTTTCCAACCCACGCTCCGCCGCCTGGGGCCGGGGAGGGGGTGACACCGACTTGGCTGCCACTCGGCTGGCTGGCGGGCACGGTGATGGTCATTCTGGCCGGCGCGTCGGTGCTGCTGGGTTTCTATCAGGGACCCGTCGGCACGTGGCTCACGCTGCATTAGGATCCCGGTGGGCCGACGCGGAGCGCCGAATTTCGGCGCGTTGCACCAAAACATTTGCTTTTGGCGGTCCGCCGCTTTGCTCTCTGCAGCCGGCCCTGTCGCATGAAAGTCACCGGACTCGCCATCGTCCCGCCACCGAGCGCAGCCAACTCGCCCCGGGTCACGCCAGAACTCCTGGCCTCGGTCCTGGCGCGTTATTCGCGAAGCAACGAGGGACTGGAGAAGATTCTCGGCAAGGTGGATGTGGCCCATCCCGACGAATCCATCGACCGCATTCTGAAGTTTGTCGATTACGGCCACGCCTCCATCGGGGGTCTCACCGGCGGCCTGGCGGTGGCGGTCGACAACGTCTCGATGTGGTTGGCGTATAAATTGTTCGAGATCTCTCCGATGGCGGATGGTCAGGAATCGAGCACGCGTTACATTGCGATGGGCGAAGATTGTCTTCCTTCGCCGGAGAGCTTGGGAATTCCTGACGACCTGGTGCCGCGTTGGCGGGATATCATGGCGCGGGCCTTGGCAGCTTACCGCGAGGAATATCTACGGCTCGAAAAGTTCGGCCAGACCGACCCCGGGAAAGTGCGCGTCCCGACGGGGGCGAAGCCGGCGGTCGTGGCGCGAATCCGCCGCAATTACGCCTTGGATCGGGTGCGCTATCTGATTCCTTTCGCCACACACACGAATCTGGCGCTGGTGCAGACTTCGCGCATGTGGGCACAGACGGTGAAACACCTCGACTCGCTGCCGCTACCCGAGGCGCGGGAAGCCGCCCGTTTGATCCGGGACGAGTTGCTGAAATTCTCGCCCCGACTGATGCGGCACAGTAACGCCGAGTCATCGTATCAGGAACAGGCGCGGCAGGAGTTGGAAGTGTCCCTTCGCCTCGCCAAGGAACGCCTCTCCGCGGCGCCGCTCGCCGACGCCGTCTGGGTGAAGGTCGATCGCGAAACGCCGTCCTGGCTTCCGGAGATGCAATC
>JBJKRD010000321.1:0-9577 GCA_046704925.1 Opitutaceae bacterium
CGCCGGTGCTCGGCTTCGTGATCGGAGCCATTCTGATGTTCTCCCTTTACGTCGCGTTCCGCAGCGCCACCCCGCGGCTGGTCTACACCCTGTTCGGCAAGCTGCAACTGCTCAGCGCGGCCGGCATGGGCTTCTCCCACGGATCGAACGACGCCCAGAAGACGATGGGGGTCATCACCCTGGCGTCCTTCACCGCGACCCAGTCCCGCGCCCTTGACCACCTGCCCGGCTGGCTGGGCTTTCTGCGGACTCCGGCGTTCACCAGCATCCCCGACTGGGTCATTTTCTCCTGTGCGCTCACCATGGCCGCCGGCACGGCCGCCGGCGGCTGGCGCATCATCCGCACCATGGGCCACAAGATGGTGCGTTTGCAGCCGGTGAACGGATTCGCCGCCGAAACCACGGCCGGCATCGTGATCCTGGGCGCCTCCCATTTTGGCATTCCCCTCTCCACCACCCACAACATATCGGCGGCGATCATGGGTGTCGGCGCCACCAAGCGGCTCAGCGCCGTGAAATGGGGCGTGGTGGAACGGATCGTCTGGGCCTGGGTGTTGACCCTGCCCGTCACCGGCCTGCTCGGCTACCTGTTCTATCACGCGGCGACGGCGTGCGGCGCCGGCTGAGTCCCGGGACCCGCCTCACGCGGCCGGCGGCGGCGCCTTCTTCACTTCGTCGCTGTGCCGGACGTCCTTGCCCTTCATCAGGAAGATGGTCTCCTCGGCCACGTTCGTCGCGTGGTCGGCGATCCGCTCGAGCGACTTGGAAATGAACATCAACTCGATGGCCCGCGATATCGTCTCGGGACGCTCGACCATGAAGCTGGTCAGTTCCCGGTAGAGCTGGCGGTTGAGATCGTCGACGTCCTTGTCCCGCTTGCAGACGCCGAGCGCCTTGGCCTCGTCGCCCTGCAGCAGGCAGTCGAGGGCGTCGCGCAGCATGTCCACCGCCATGGTGGTCATGCGCGGAATGTCGATGTACGGCTTGAGCGGGGGCTCGGCGCAGAGCTTGATGGCCCGCTTCGCGATGCTGCTGGCCTCGTCGCCGACGCGTTCAAGATCGTGCCCGGCCTTCATGCCCACGATCACCAGCCGGAGGTCGCTCGCCACCGGCGCGCGCAGGCTCATGAAGCGCACGCCCTCGTCGTCGATCTTGACCTCGAGCTGGTCGAGCTCGTCGTCCGCCGCGATCACCCGGCGGGCCAGCGTCTCGTTGCCGTCCACCAGCGCCTTGATCGCATCCCGGGTCTGCCGGATGGCGGTCTCGCCCATGAGAATCAGGTGCGACCGGAGGATCTCGAGTTCCGCGTCAAAATAACGTCGCAGGACCGGGAATCCGGGAGTTTGTTCGGGGGAGGTCTGCATGGCGGGACGAATCAACCGAACCGGCCGGAGACATAGGCCTCGGTCTGGGGGTTGGCGGGTTTCATGAAGATGGTTCGGGTTTCGTCATACTCGATCAGTTTGCCAAGATAAAAGAAGGCGGTCCGGTCGGACACCCGGGCGGCCTGCTGCATGTTGTGGGTCACGATGACGATCGTATAGGCTCCGCGCAGCGAATGGATCAGCTCCTCGATCTTGGCCGTGGCGAGGGGATCGAGCGCCGAGCAGGGCTCGTCGAGCAGCAGGACCTCCGGCCGCACCGCCAGGGCCCGGGCGATGCACAGGCGCTGTTGCTGGCCCCCGGAGAGGCTGATGCCGGGCCGTCCCAGCACATCCTTCACCTCATCCCACAGCGCCGCCATTTCCAGCGACTCCTGCAGGCGCTCGCGGAGCAGCGCCCGGTTGCGCACGCCGTTCAGCCGCAAGCCCACGACGACGTTCTCGGCGATCGACATGGTGGGGAACGGATTGGATTTCTGGAAGACCATGCCCACGCGGCGGCGCACCACGGTGGGATCGACCTCCGGACCGTAGAGGTTGACGCCCTTCAGGCGGATGCTGCCGGTATGCCGCGCACCCGGCGTCAGTTCATGCATCCGGTTGAGCGTGCGGATGAAGGTGGACTTGCCGCAACCGCTGGGGCCGATGATCGCGGTCACCTGTTGCGCGTGAATCTGCAGGGTTACGTCCTGCAGGGCTTGATGGACCCCGTAAAAGACCGAGAGCTCGCGGATATCGAACGCCACCTCCGGCGATGGTCCGAGGGACGCGCCGGCCGGCGCCTGGACCACCGAGGAGACCTGCAACTGCGGAGGGGACACCGGAGACGGCACGGCGAGAGAGGGGGATGGCGCGGTCATGCAGGGGCTGGGTCAGGAATGGGAGCTCGGCCGGTCCGACGAAAGCATGCGGACGCCGGCGCTCAGCGCAAACACGAGAAGAATCAATACCAGGGCCGCGGCCCACGCCTGGCGATGCCAGTCGGCGAACGGCGAGATCGCATATTCGAAAATATTCAGCGGCAGGGCGGCCACGGGCTCGGCGAGCGTGTGGCTCCAATTCTGGTTGCCAAAGGCGGTGAAGAGCAGCGGGGCCGTCTCGCCCGCCACGCGGCCCATGGCCAGCAACGCGCCGGTGACGATGCCCTTGAGCGCGGTCGGCAGGACAATGCGGACGATCACCTTCCATTGGGGCAGGCCGAGCGCCAGGGCGGCCTCGCGGTAGCTCCGCGGCACGAGCACCAGCACCTCCTCGGTCGTGCGCAGGACCATCGGGATCATGATGAAGCCGAGCGCCAGCCCGCCGGAGTAGGCTGAGAACGACTTGAAGGGCAGCACCACCAGGGCATAGGCCACAATGCCCCAGACGATCGACGGCACGCCGTTGAGCACGTCGGCCCAGAACCGGATCCAGCCGTTGAACCGGTCGCCCCCGTATTCCGCAAGGTAGATGCCGCCCAGCACGCCCACCGGTACGCCGACCACCGTGGCCAGGCCCAGCAGTTCCAGGGTGCCGACGATGGCGTTGGCCATCCCGCCGCCGGTCTGCCCCACCGGCGCCGGCAGTTTGGTGAAGAAATTCCAGTTGAGCGAGGTGATCCCCACCCGCAGGAGATGGAAGAGAATCAGCGCCAGCGGCGAAACGACCAAGATGGCGCAGAGGATCGACAGCGCGTTCATCAGCGCATTCTTGATCCGCCGCCGCTGATGGTGGGCGGTCGCCCCCGTTGACAGCTCAGGCGACACGGCGTGTCTCCGTGCTCGTAATGGCCCGGATCATGATCAGGGCCAGGATGTTGATGAAGATCGTCACCCCGAGCAGCACCAGACCGAGTTCGATCAGGGAGCTCAGGAGCAAGTTCGAAGTGGCTTCGGTAAACTGGTTGGCGATCACGCTGGCCAGGGTGTCGCCGGGGGCAAAGAGCGACGCGGCAATCTGCGGGTTGTTGCCGATGACCATGGTGATGGCCATGGTTTCGCCGAGCGCCCGGCCGAGTCCGAGCATGGCGGCGCCGAAAAGGCCGCGGCGGGCGTAGCTGAGGACGGCGATGCGGGTGACCTCCCACCGGGTGGCGCCCAGCCCGTAGGCCGCCTCCCGCTGCAGATTCGGCACCGAGCGCAGCACCTCGCGCGAGATCGAGGTCACAATCGGCAGGACCATGATGGCCACGATGATGCCACCGGTCAGCATGCCGATGCCGTAGATCGGACCCCGGAAGATCGGCAGGAAGCCGAACCATTTCTGCAACAAGGGATAGAGGTGGTCCCGCAGAACGGGCACCAGCACGAAGACGCCCCACAAACCCCAGATGACACTCGGCACCGCCGCGAGCATCTCGATAACCGACACCAGGGGTTGCCGGATTTTCAGGGGAGCCAGCTCGGTGAGGTAGATGGCCGTGCCCACGCTCAAAGGCACCGCGAGCAGGAGCGCGATGAACGCCGAGACGAACGTCCCGAAGATGAAGGGCGCGGCGCCATAGGAGTCGGTGACCGGATCCCACGCCGAGCTGATCAGAAAATGCCAGCCGAACTTCTCCCGCGAAGCGGCGGAACCGTGGTAGAGCTGGTACGCGACCAGGACCAGCAGCAGCCCGACCGTGAGCGCCCCGGCCAGACAGAGGAGATAAAAGCTGCGATCGCCCCAGCGAATACGCCGGGTTGGCGCGGCCGCGGGCGCCCCGGGTTCCAGGGAAGCGGAAAGGCCGGAGGCACCAGGACTCATGACCGGCAATTCAGAAGGCTGACCACGTTACCCCAACAAGAAGATGCGGGGCCGAGTTTGCAACTCCGCCCCGCATCGTTCGTGTTAATTGTCCACGCCGGGCCGGGCCCGGGTCATTGGCCATAGGTGACCGTGTCCAGCGCCGCCAGTTCGCGTTGCTGCACATTTTCCGGCAACGGCGCGTAGTGGAGCCGCGGCGTAAGGGCCTGGCCTTTCGTGATCGCCCATTTGAGGAAGTCGACCAGCGCGTGCCCGTGGTCGGGCTTGACCTGGTGCTGGTAGATCACCACCCAGCTCGCCCCGGCGATCGGATAGGCTTTCGCACCCGGCGCGTCGGTCATCGTGAAACGAAAGTCCGCCGGGACCGTCGCGGTGGCCATGGCCTCCGAAACGGCCGGGCCGGTGGGGGCGACGAAGTTGCCCGCGGAGTTCTTCATCAGGGCTTCGGGAAGGTGGTTCTCGTCGGCGTAGGCCTGCTCGACGTAGCAGATGGAGCCCGGCAACTGTTTGACCAGGCCCGAAACGCCCTCGCTGCCCTTGGCGCCCAGGCCGACCGGCCACCGCACCGAAATGCTGTTGCCCACCTCACTCTTCCACTCCGGGCTGACCTTGGTGAGGTAGTTGGTGAAAATGAAGGTCGTGCCGCTGCCCTCCGAGCGATGCACCACGACGATGGATGAGTCCGGCAGCGAGACGTCGGGGTTGAGCGCGACGAGGGCCGGATCGTTCCACTTGGTGATCTTCCCGAGAAAGATGCCGGCCAGGGTGTCGGCGTCCAACTTGATCTGGGGATTGCCCGGCAGGTTGTAGCTGATCGCCACGGCGCCGGCCACGATCGGGAAGTGCAGGATCTTGTAGGGGGCTCCGGCCATCGACTCGTCGGTCATGGGCGCGTCGGAGGCGCCGAAATCCACCGTCTGGTTCAGGAGTTGGCGCTGGCCGCCGCCCGAGCCGATCGACTGATAGTTGAACTGCACGTTCGGATCGACCTGCTTGTAGGCACTGAACCACAGCGTGAACGCCGGATAGTCGAACGTGGAGCCGGCGCCGTTGATGAGGACGGCCGAGGCGTCGGGCGCGAACGTCGCGGCGAGGGCGAGGGCGAATATGGATGCGAGTAGTTTTTTCATGATGGAGACAGTGTGGTGGGGATTAGAACGCGACCTGCGCGAACATGCCGATCTCTTCGTACTTGGTGACCTGCGAAGCGCTCGCCGGGTGGTCCACGTTGTCGTGCTTATAGACGAGCGCAAGATTGACGCCCTTGATGGCGACGTACTCGAGCCCGACGTTGAAATACTGTTCCTTCATGTCCGGATGCAGGGTTTTGCTGGTCTTGTCCTCGTCATAACGTCCAAACAGCCAATACGCGTCGCCGAGGTTGACCTTGCCCCAAAGGTCGTATCCGTCGCCTTTGTCGCCGGTGGTGCTGCCGGTCCGGCCCCAGTTGGTCTCGTTGAAGTATTCCGCTCCGAGGTTGAATTGCGGGCACGAGTAGTTCACGAGGGCGTCAAACCGGCTCGCGGTCAGGGGAGCGGGCGTGCTGTAGCTGTCCTGGGCGAGCTTCCCGTTGTAGCCGCCCACCGCCAGCGTCAGACCCTTGGTCGGCTCCACCGACAGCCGGCCCTCGATGTCCATCCCCTTGGTGCGCCCCGGGTGCTTGTAACCGCCGCCGTTCACGGCCGAGACCGCGTAGCTGACCACCCCGCTCTTGCCCATGACGTGCAGGCCCCAATCGGCCGAATTTCCGAAATGGAGACGGTCGATCAACGTGTTCTCCACGTAGCGGTAGGTGTAAAGTCCCTCATCAAAGGGGATCCACGGCATGTCCGACGAGCCCGCCCGGATGATGAATTCCGGCGAGAGCTTGGCCTGCACGAAGGCCGTCTTGATGAATGGTGCGACCGTGCCGGTGCCGCTCGAGTAGCTCGCGTCGGTCTTGATGTCGGCCGACCAGACGCTGTCGAACTGGTGATTCACGTCGAGGTAGAAGCGCTTCACGTCCAGGCCAAATCCGCTCGGATCAACGGTCGCACCGGCCGCGTTCTTGGCGCTGATGCTGCTGACGTCGATGTAGAGCTTGCCGCTGATGACGGTCTTGCTGGTGCTCTTGCTCGCGTTCTCGTTTTGCTTGGCCTCCGCGGCGATCTGCTGCGCCTCCTCGGGAGTCAGGATGCCCTTTTTGATCAGGACATCGATCAGAGCCTTGCTGTCTTGCGCGAAAAGGGCGGATGCCCCCCACGCCAGCACGCCGGCCAGCGCCAGCCATTTCGTTGGTACCTTAGCCATTGGGTGTTGGGTTGTCGGATTGGTGCGAACGCGCAGTTCGCGCGTTTTGTCCCGCCCAGCCTCGCAGGCTTTTGTTACGAACAGATGGCGTTCCCGTAACGAGCCGGTGATTAATGCGATCTTTTTACGGACCACGGGAATCGCCGGTTGACCGCGCGCCCGTCCGGGATATGCCTCTCCGGGTATATGCGCCTCGTCGAGATCTACCGATGCCTTTGCGACGAAACCCGTCTGCGCATCCTCAACTTGCTGCAGCGCGGACCGCTATGCGTCTGCCACCTGCAATCGGCCCTCGGTCTGCCGCAGGTGGCGGTCTCCAAGCATCTGGCCTACCTGCGGCGCCGCGGCCTGGTGACCGCCCGGCGCCAGGGGTCGTGGGCGATCTACCGCCTGCCGCAGCCCCGCCCACGGGAACTCGATTTGCAGCTGCAATGCTTGCAGGACTGCCTGCAGACCCACCCCGTTTTTCAAAAAGACCTCGGGCGCCTGAAATCGTTGGCGCCGGATTGCACCCGGATTGCCGCGACCGCCACCTGCCATGAGTGACGCATCATCCCTCTCTTCCCGTTCCGGAGCCGCCGCCGCCGCTCCGGCCCGCAAGCGCCTCGATTTCTTCGAACGCTACCTTTCCGTCTGGGTGCTCGCCTGCATGATCGCCGGGGTCGCCCTTGGCCGGATGATTCCGGTGGTGACCGCCCGGCTGAGCTCGTGGGATTTCGGACGCGATTCGCACGTGAACATCCCGATCGCGGTTCTCATCTGGCTGATGATCTACCCGATGATGCTGAAGATCGATTTCGGCGCCCTGGCCGGCGTCACCCGCCGGCCCAAGGGCCTGGCGGTCACCCTGTTCGTCAATTGGCTGGTCAAGCCCTTCAGCATGGCGCTCTTCGCCTGGATCTTCATCCAGCATGTGTTCTCGCCATGGATCGATCCGGCGACGGCCCGCAGCTACACGGCGGGCCTCATCATCCTCGCCGCGGCTCCGTGCACGGCGATGGTCTTCGTCTGGAGCTACCTCACGGAAGGCGACCCCGCGTACACGCTGGTGCAGGTGGCGGTGAACGACCTCATCATGCTCGTGGCGTTCGCGCCGATCGTGATGTTCCTGTGCGGCGTGGCCCATGTCATCGTGCCCTCGCGCGTGCTGATCACCTCCGTCGTCGTGTTCATCGTCATTCCCCTCGCGGCCGGCTCGCTGACCCGGGCATTCCTCCTCCGCGCGCGCGGCCGGGAGTGGTTCGAGCAGCGCTTCCTCCCGCGCTTCCACCCGGTCACCGTCCTGGCGCTGCTGGCCACGCTGGTGCTGATCTTCGCGTTTCAGGCGGAGAACCTGCTCGACCGCTGGGCGGCCGTGCTGCTCATCGCCGTGCCGATCATCATCCAGGTCTACTTCAATTCGGGCCTCACCTACCTGCTGATGCGCCGCTTCCGGGTGCCGCACAATGTCGCCTCGCCCGGGTCGTTGATTGGTGCCAGCAATTTCTTCGAACTGGCCGTCGCGGTTGCCATCACCCTGTTCGGCGCCTCCTCGGGTGCCGCGCTGGCCACGGTGGTCGGCGTCCTGGTCGAGGTGCCGGTCATGCTTTCAATCTGCCGCGCCTGCAACTCGTCGCGTCGCTGGTATCAGCGCATCCTGCCGGCCGGCGGCCCCTCCACGCCTTTTGTCCCATGAACCCCGCCGCGAACCCGACCGTGCTCATCCTCTGCACCGGCAACTCCTGCCGCAGCCAGATGGCCGAAGCCATCCTTCGTGCCGCCGCCGGCGATCTGGTGGAGGTGCGAAGCGCCGGCTCCAAACCGACCGGCCACATCCATCCGCTGGCCATCCGGGTCATGCAGGAGATCGGCCTCGATATCTCCGCCGGCCGGTCCAAACCGCTCAGTGAATTCCTCGGGGCTCCCGTGCACACCGTCATCACCGTCTGCAGTCAGGCGGACGAGGCGTGCCCGATCTTCCCCGGGCAGGTGTACCGGCACCGGTGGCCGTTCGAGGATCCGGCCAAAGCCACCGGCAGCGAGGCCGAGGTGCTCGCCGCCTTCCGCCGGGTGCGTGCTGAGATCCGGCGCGTGTTCGAAGCCTACGCCGCCGGCCTGAAAGAAGGGCGTGGCATGCCGGCATGAATTCCGGCCCTCGCCTCCCGCCGGCGAGGTGCGCAACGCGTGGCTCGTGCTGCCTCGCCAACGAAAACGCCGCCGTCCAGCGGGAACTGGCGGCCGATGTCAGCCGGCACCGATAGGCCTGACCGGCCGGCCCGCAGGATCGAGGTCCCTAACGGTCAGACGGGATCTCAGTTTCAGCTTCCGCTCGAGATCAGCCACACCCCCGCGGCGAGCACCAGGACCCCGCAGCCGCGGCGCAGCCGCTTTGCGCCGGGCGCATCGTCCTGCCAGGCGAGCCAGCGCCGGACCCAGGTGCTCGAGGCCCCGGCGCTCACGATCACCGTGCAGTGCCCGAGGGCAAATAGGGCGACCACGCCGAGCGCGAACATCGGCGCGGACCGGGCCAAGCCGAAGGTGACGCCCAACACCGGGGCCATGAAACCGAACGTGCAGGGGCCCAGGGCGACGCCGAAGATCAGACCAAACGCCATCGCACCCCACGGCCCGCGCCGGGGCTGGTCCGGCGCCGGGCGCCAGCCCTCCGGCAGCGGGAGAACCCCGAGCAGGTGCAGCCCGAAGACGACGAACACCGCCGCCACGGCGTAATTTCCCCACGGACCGACGTCGCCGAGCATGCGGCCGGCCGCGGCCGTCAGCGCCCCGATCAGCGCGATGGACAGGAGAATCCCCAGCGCAAACAGGGTCGAGAGCCCGGCGGCGCGACGCGGCGAGACGGCACTCCCGCCTTGGAGATAACCGACGATGAGCGGGATGCTTGCGAGGTGACACGGACTGAGCACGATGCTCAGAACGCCCCAGGCAAAGGCGGCGGCCAACGCGAGGTACGGCGCGCCGCCCATGGCCTCGGTCAGCCTGACAAAGATCGTTTCCATGGGTCCGGGCCGTTTACGACGGAGGTTCGAATCACCTCACTGCTAGCGCGGAGCGGCCGACCTTGCCGCTTCATTCTCCCGGCGTGGCGAGGCCGAGGCGGCCGTACCCGCCGCCCTGCCGTCGAAGAATCCGTTCCAGGCCGCGTCGTAGCGCTCCGCGTCGCCTTCGGCGACGCACATGCAGCC
>JBJKRD010000322.1:0-4713 GCA_046704925.1 Opitutaceae bacterium
AAGGCAAGGCGAGGCGGGGCTTTTTGTTTGGCAAAGGCATGCCTTGGGGAAAAATGAGCGAATGAGCTACGAATCCTTTTGGACGGGCGTCGGAGCCGTGACGTTCGGGACGCTGATAGGCGGCTACTTGGTCGCGCGGTTGACCTATGGGTTTCAGCAAAAACTACTGCGGCAACAGTTAGCTTTTCAGGAGAAACAGGGCCGAGAGGATGCACGCCTAAGGGAACTGATTTACCAGCGCCTTGAAACGGCAATATCAGATGCTGCCGTGGGCATATCGGGTGCCGCGGCTAATCCTACAGTTCGAACCTTAAACACTCGCCTCGGGGGATAGAGGCCCACCGAACGAATGGCAGAAGGCCCGGCGGTTGAGGCCGCCGCAGCCTCGCCTGCTGCCCCAGGCTTCGCGATCTGGTGGGGGCGCTATAGGCCGGGACGGCCGGTTGGAACGTCGGGCATCTTGGCGAGTTCAGGGGCCGATAGTGTGAGAACTGTGTGACGTTTTTCCGCTCACTCTATAGGTGGTGCGCCATGTGGGAATCGAACCCACCTCCCAAGCTTGGGAAGCTCGTATTCTACCGATGAACTAATGGCGCGCGCAGGCCGCTGCCGGGGGATGAAAGCGATCCCGCACCGCGTCGCAATCTCGAATTGTATTCGCCGCCGTGGGTGTGGGTCGGGGTTCATCCCCGACGGGTCAGGCATAAAGCCCGACCCACAGGTGCTCATCCCGGGCACCGCCGAGATCAGGCAGACGCAGAGAAGAATCGGCAGTTTCCGGCGTCGCCGAGAAAATGGCCGCCTTCCTCCGGCATTGGTCCGGCCCAACCCCAACTCTCCGTTCTCCCGCATGCTCAAACCACACACCCCGTCGTTCTGCCTCCCGGCAGAACGCCACCAGCCTTCGCCCAAGCGCTTCGGCCGGCAGGCTCCCTCTTGCCAGAACGGGTTCGGACAGCCGCTCGCGCCATGGCCTCGGGAGCCGAAGCCCTGCGATAAGGTGTAGGGCTGCCGCTCGTCGGCAGGCCGGAATCGCTCACAAAAGCGGCCCGGCGGCGAGCGCCGGCCCTACAACTTCTTGGAGGGGATTCAGCCAGCCGTCTCCAGCCGGATTCATGCAGACAGCGCGCGAGGTAGGAAGGTCGCTTGCGACCGACAAATCGCTCCAGAAGCTATTTCGCAAGCGGGGGTCAAAGGACGGGCTGTGTCCCCACGGATTTGAAATCGCGAAGGATCGGCTTCAGGAATAATCCCTCCGGCCTTCGAGCGCGCTCTTCAGCGTGACGGAGTCCGCATACAGCACGCCGCCGCCGCTCGGCAGGCCGAAGCCGATCCGCGACACCTTCACCTTCCCCGCCGGCACCCGGCTCACCAGGTAATGGCAGGTGGCTTCGCCCTCGACATCGTTGGACAGCGCCAGGATCAGTTCGTGGATCTCGCCCGCCTCGAGCCGGGTCAGCAGCGGCGCCAGATTGAGGTGTTCCGGACCGACGCCCTGGATCGGCGACAGTTTGCCGTGCAGGACGTGGTAGGTGCCGCGATAGGCGCCCGAACGTTCGATCGCCACCAGATCGGGCACCTGCTCGACCACGCACACCACCTCCGCCGATCGCTTCGGGTCGGCGCAGATGGCGCAAAGCCCATCCTCGGCCAAATTGCCGCAGCGCGAGCACCGCTTCACCGCGGCCGCCGCCTCCTGCAACGCGGCCACCAGCGCCGGCAGCCGCTCCGGCCGCTCCACCAGCAGGTTGAGCGCGATGCGCTCCGCCGAGCGGTAACCCAGACCCGGCAGCTGCTTGAGCTGCTTCTGGAGCTTCTCGAACGCCGGTGTCATCGGCCCCCAGTCCTAATGTTTATCGCTCGGCCTATCTCAACCGAATCCCGGCATCTGGAACGCCGACGTCACCTTCTGCATCTCGGCGTCGTAGAGTTCCTTCGCCTGCTTGGCCGCGTCCTGAACCGCCAGCAGCAGCGTCTCCTCGATCATCTTCGGATCCTCCTTGAGGAACTCCGGGTCGAGCTTCAGCGCGAGAAACTTGCCGGAGCCGCTGATCTTGATGGCCACGGCGCCGCCGCCGGCCGTCACATCAATCACGCGGGTGTCGAACTGCGACTGCAGCGTCTCGATCTGACGCTGCATCTTCTGGGCCTGTTTGAGGAGTTTGCCGACGCCGGGCATGGGAGAAGTGGATTTGGAGTTGGACGTTAGGCACAAAACGTTGGCGGTTGATGTAGGGCTGCCGCTTGCCCGCAGGCCGTCACCAAACGGAACGGCCCGGCGGCCAGCGCCGGCCCTACACCGACGCACGATATCGAAGGTTCCGAAGGCGCCAAGGCGTCCCCCGGATCCGAGGATTCTAGTGGCACGCAAGCGTTGGCGTTCTTCAAGCACTTAATATCGCCGCGTAGCCCTCCCGGAAGGATGGAAACCGGGGGCGCCAGCCCAGCTCCGCCTTGAGCCGGGCGTTGCTGATGATCCGATCGGGCGGTGTCGCGAAACCCCGGCGGACACTCGCGGCCCCGCCGGTGAAAGTCGGCGGGGCGCGGCCGATTCTTTCCGCCAGCCAATTCACTACCTCGGCCTTCGTCGCCGGAGCATCGTCCGCCACGTTGAAGATGCCGCCCGCCCGCGCGGCGGGCGCCGTGAACGCGGCGAACACCGCCGCACCGATGTCGTCCCGCTGTGCGAGATTGAGGCGATGACCGCCCTCGCCGGCCATTCCGGTCGCGCCGGCCCGCAACTGATCGAGCAGGTGGTGCCGGCCCGGTCCGTAGATGCCGGCCAGCCGGAGGATGAATCCGCGCCCGCCCGCCGTCTTGCGGGCCTCGAGCAATTGTTCCGCTTCCCGGAGAATCCGGCCCGCGGGGCCGGCACCGTCAGTCGGAGCGGCTTCGTCCACCACGGCGCCGTCCCCTTGCGGATAGACGGACGTGCTGCTCGTGTACACGATCGTGCCCGGCGGTCCGGCTTGCGCCCATTTCAGCATCGAGCGCATGCCCTCCACGCAGGAGTGGCGGTAGCCCTCCATGCCGCCGCCCCCGGGGCTGCAGCAATTCAGCACGTACTCGGCGCCCGGCGGGATCCGCGCGTGCCAGGATTCGTCCGCCAGGTCGGCGATCACGGTCGCCACGCCGAGCGTCGCCAACTCCGCCGCCCGTTCGCGGTTACGGGTCAGCGCCTGGACCCGCAGGCCCGCGGCGCCGGCCTCCCGGGCCACCGCCGTGCCGACATAGCCGCAACCGAGGATGACCAATCTTTTGTTCGCCAGAGTTGCCAAATGCGCCATCGTTCGAATGTCAGGTTGGCCGATCGGCCGCGAATTGCCAGCGCTGGCGAGCCGGCCCGGAGGCCAGGGATCAAAAACCGGCCCGCAGCGGTCAAACAACGCAAGCTCCAGAACTCGATATCCGGAACCAATCGCTCATGCCGACAGTACTCGCCCTGCTTGCCGACGGATTTGAAGAGATCGAGGCCGTGACTCCCGTGGATCTGCTGCGGCGGGCCGGCGTCGAGGTGACCGTGGCGTCGCTGGCGGAACATCGCCACGCCACCGGGCGCAGCGGCCTGACCCTGCACGCCGACGCGCCGCTGTCGGAGGTCGGCGAGCGGCTGTTCGACCTGCTTTTCCTCCCCGGCGGGCCCGGCGTGAAAAACCTGCGGGCGGACCCGCGGGTGCAGGCGGTCGTGGAGCGCCACGCCGCCGCCGACAAACTGGTGGCGGCGATCTGCGCGGCCCCGACCGTGCTGAACGCGGCGGGGCTCCTGGAGGGTCGGCGTTACACCGCCCATCCCTCGGTGGCCGCCGAGCTCCCCGAGATCATTGCCGACCGCCGGGTGGTCGTGGACGACAACATCCTGACCTCGCGCGGCGCGGGCACGGCGATGGATTTCGGGCTGATGCTGGTCGAAAAGCTTGTTTCCCGGGATAAGGCCAGCGAAGTCGCCCGTTCAATTTGCGCCTAAGCAGAGGCACTGCGGCTGAATCCCCCGGGCCAGACCCGATCAGCACGCGCGGCCCCCGCCGGCCGGTGCCGACCCGCGCGCCCCTGGCGCGGCGCAGGTCTGGAAAACGCCGCCCTTGGCACTTCGCCACTCCGGAGTGCAGGGTGAATCCCTCATCTGAACTGTAAAAAACCGGCTCGTAACCTGCGAAAGTTACGTCCAGCCTTTGGGTTGGAAATACCCGAGGCCCCACCCTGACGACTACCACGTGGTCTCCCCGTCCTGCCGGGAATGCGCTCCTGCCGGTTGCTTCCGCGGGAAGTGACCCGGCGAAGCCTTCGTTTCCTCTCGACCCCGCATGTGTGGCATAGCCGGTTTGATAAGCCGGAGCGACTCTGAGGAACAGCGGCGTTCCGCCGTGACGCGCATGTGCGACGCCATGCGGCACCGGGGTCCGGACGACCAGGGCGACCTCAGCCGTGGCCCGGCAACGCTTGGCATGCGCCGCCTGGCCATCATCGACCCTGCCGGCGGCCACCAGCCGATGAGCACACCGGATGGGCGCCTGCACCTCGTCTTCAACGGCTGCATCTATAATCACCGCGAGTTGCGGCGGGAATTGGCGGCCGCCGGCCACCCTTTCCGGACCCAGTGCGACACAGAAGTCCTCCTCGCGGCTTTCGCACGCTGGGGTACCGACTGCCTGGGTCGGTTGCGCGGAATGTTCGCGTTTGCCGTCTGGGACGAACCGGTCCAGAGCCTCTTCCTGG
>JBJKRD010000323.1:0-3694 GCA_046704925.1 Opitutaceae bacterium
GGCTTCATCATGGCGTCAAGCTCCCAAGGCAGCGGGCGCTCTGGCGCATGGCGGCGTCCAGCAGCGCCAGGGCGGCCATGGATTCCACAATGGGCACGGCCCGCGGCAGCACGCAGGGGTCGTGGCGCCCGCGCGCCTGGAGGATGGTGGCGTGGCCCGCGACGTCGACCGTCGCCTGGGGCTGCAGAATGGTGGCCGTCGGCTTGAAGGCGATGCGGAACCGGAGCTCCTCGCCATTGCTGATGCCGCCCTGCACGCCGCCGCTCCGGTTGGTCCGCGTGTGCACCCGGCCGTCGCGGATCTCGAAGGCGTCGTTGTGCTCCGAACCCTTCAATCCGGTGCCTGCGAAACCGCTGCCGATTTCAAATCCCTTGGTGGCGGGCAGGCAGAGCATGGCTTTCGCCAGGTCGGCCTCCAGCCGGTCGAACACCGGCTCGCCGAGACCGGCCGGCAGCGACCGCACCCGGCACTCGATGACGCCGCCGACGGAGTCCCCCTCGGCGCGCACCGCCTTGATGCGCTCGATCATCCGCGTCGCGGTAGCAGCGTCCGGGCAGCGCACGGGCGAGGCGTCCACCTCCGCCAAGCTGGGAAAGTGGTCCAGTTCCGGGGCCGCGAGATCGTGGATGCGCACGACCATGGCCCGGATCTCCACCCCGCCGGCGAGCTGGAGGATCTTCCGGGCGATGGCCCCGGCCGCCACCCGGCCGATGGTCTCGCGTGCCGACGACCGCCCGCCGCCGCGGTGGTCCCGGATGCCGTATTTGGCCTGATAAGTGAAATCCGCATGGGACGGACGGTACTTCTCCCGCATCTCGTCGTAGGCCCCCGGCCGGGCGTCGGCATTGCGCACCAGCAGCGAGATTGGGGCGCCGGTCGTGCGGCCCTCGAACAGTCCCGCCAGGATCTCGACTTGGTCCGACTCCTGGCGCGGCGTCACGATTTCGCTCTGCCCGGGCCGCCGGCGATCCAGCTCGGCCTGGATCTCGGCCGCCGCCAGCGGCAGCCGGGGCGGACAGCCGTCGACCACCACGCCCACGGCGGCGCCGTGGCTTTCGCCCCAAGTGGTGACGGTGAAGAGCTTGCCGAAGGAGTTGGGCACGGCACCCGAGCGTGATTCCTCCGCCGGGGGCAAGCAAGCCCCTACACGAGTCCTGAAAGTGCTGCCGCGCGCCCGCCGCGGCATTTTTCGCAAGACATTGAACCCGGGGCCGCGGACCTTGTCTGACCGGAGTCCGACGACGGGGACGCCGCCTGAAACTTGCACCCGGCCCCGGCGTCATAACCCGCCGATGCAATCATAAGGATTTTGCGCCGCCCGGCGTCGCGTGGTACAACGCAGTTTACATCGTCGGGCAATTCACTTGTCATAGCCGCTCCACGCCGCGGTCCTCCTGTCGTTCCACCTCGCCATCGTCCGCCTCCCCCGCACCGCATGTCGCACCATTGCCCGTTCCGCCTTTCCGCCCTCGCTCTCGCCGCGGTGCTGCTCCCGGCGGCGATCCCCACCCGGGCCCAGACTCCCGGCCCAATGCCCGTGAACACGGCCGGTCCCAGCCAGCCGCCCATGCCCGCGGCCGGCCCGACGGGCACCCCGCCGTCGTCGACGACCCCCGCCGCCGCGGCCCAGAGCCCCGGCCAGGAGGAAATTGTCGGGCCGGTCCAGATGCGCGGAGACACGCTCGATGCCGTCCTCTACCAACTTGGGAAACTCACCAACCGCTCCATCATCCGGCCGCAGGCGTTGCCGGCGACGGAGGGCTACACCATCAGCCTCCCGCCGATGCCCAAGAGCGAAGCCATTCTGGCCCTCGAAACCATGCTGGAGGTCAGCGGCATCGCCGTCACCCCGCTGGGCGACCGGTTCCTCAAGGTCGTGCCGGTCGGCCAGGCGCGCACCGAGGCGCCCCAGATGATCGAGGGCACCACGCTTGACATGGCCCCGAGCGGGCGGATCGCCTCCAAGCTGTTTCGTCTCCACTTCCTGCGCGTCTCCGAGCTCAAGGATCAGATCATCCCGCTGCTCAACCCCAACCTCGGCGGGCCGGTGCTGTTCGAGAAAACCAACGCCGTGCTCATCACCGATTCCATCAGCAACCTGCAGCGCATCGAGGAGCTGATTGACCAGCTCGACAAGCCCATCTCCTCCGGGCTGGAGCCGAAGTTCTACTCGCTCCATTACGCCAAGGCCAGCGACGTGGTGAACAAGATCAGCGCCATCCTCAAGCCGCCGCTGAGCAACGAAATCAGCTCGGCCACGAGCATCACGGCCGACGACCGGACGAATCAGATCATCCTCATGTCCGATCCGCGGCAGTACCCGCTGTTCGACGAGCTCGTCGGCAAGCTCGACGTGAAGTCGGATCCCAACACGCGCAACGAGGTCATCTACCTGAAGCACGCGACGGCCAAGGACGTGGCCACGTTGCTGACCAACCTCATCTCCGGTCAAAACCAGGCGGCCAGCCGCAGCGAACAGGCGACGGGGCGGACGACCCCGAATCCCATCGCACCGCCGACGCCGACAAACCCGCAGATGGCGAATGTCAACCGGCTGCCTGCCAGCCTCCAGCCGGCCATCGAGAGCCTCGTCGGCGGGACCAACCCCTCGTCCCAGTTCAGCAACCTGGTGACCGTCCTGGCCGACGACCGCAGCAACTCCATCGTGGTTTCGGGGACCGTCGACGATCTGCGGTTGATCAAGGACATCGTCGACAAGGTCGACGTGCTCCTGGCCCAGGTGAGCATCCAGGTGGTCATCGCCGAGGTGACGCTGACCAACTCGGATACCAGCGGCATCAATGCGCTCAACCTGACGTTCGGCACCGACGCCACGCGCGGCACCCACATCACGAATTTCGACACGGCGGCCAGCTCCACCAACGGCCCCAGCGGAATCGCCGGCTGGAACATCACCTCCGGCATCGTCAACCCGCTCTCCTTCCAGGCGGCGCTCACGAATACCGGCGCCAAGAACAACGTGAAGATCCTGTCCGCCAACACGATCGTCACCACCCACAACAAGGAGGCCGAGTTCATCGTCAGCCAGCAGCAGCCGATCATCACCGGATCGACCACCACCCCCACCAACACCACCACCAGCGGGTTGGTTTCCAGTTCGACCGTGAGCTACAAGGACATCGGCATCGATGTGAAGGTCACGCCGCTGATCGGCGACGACGGCAGCATCCAGCTCCAGATCGACCAGAAGGTGGACGACATCGTCGGCAACACCATCATCGACGGCAACCAGCAGCCGATCATCGGCCACCGCGAGGCCACCTCGTTCGTGACCGTCAAGGACGGCCAGATGATCGTGCTCGGCGGCCTGCAGCAGACCAAGCGCACCGCCACCCGCACCAAGCTCGGCTTCCTGTACGAGATCCCGATCCTGAGCAACCTGCTCGGGGCGCGCAGCCACGAGATCGACCGCACCGAGTTGCTGCTCTTCGTCCGGCCGCACGTCATCTCGCCCGAGACCAGCACCCAGAACGCGAATCAGAGCATCAACGAGATGTCCAACAAGGACCAGGTGCACCAGTACCTGCAGAATCCCGCGGCCCCGCCCAAGGAGAGCCTGATCGAACGTTACTACAACTGAGCCGCGCCGCGTCGCCCCTGCCATGCCCGGGTTGGTCCAGGAAGCATTGCCCGAAGTTCTCGCCGCCCGTCTGACCGACGAGCAGCGGCAGGC
>JBJKRD010000324.1:0-8007 GCA_046704925.1 Opitutaceae bacterium
GTCTCCGGGTGGGCGAGCGAACTGTTGCGCCAGCCGTGCAGGCGGAACAACGGACAAAACGTCCCGTATTGAAACCAGCGCACGATGAGCTCGCGGAAGGACGGCGACTCCACCTCTCCACCGAAGAACCCCCCGATGTCGGTGGTCCACCAGGGAATCCCGCTGAGCCCGGCGTTGAGGCCGGCGCGCACCTGCTGCCGCAGGTCCTCGAACGTCGAGTGGATGTCTCCCGACCAGAGCGCGGCGCCGTAGCGCTGGCTGCCCGCGAACGCCGCCCGCCCCAGCGTGACGATCTCCGTCTCGCCTTCGCCGCGCATGCCGTCGTACAGGGCCCGCTGTTGGCCGAGCGGATACAGGCCGGCCACCTCGAGTCCGTTCCCGGCGTGGTAGCGCACGTTGTCATGATCGTACACCGTCATCTCGGGTTCGATGGCGTCGAGCCACCAGACCTTGATGCCGTGACGGTAGTAGTTCTCCCGCACCCGGGCCCAAAGGAAAGCCCGGGCTTCCGGGTGGGTGCTGTCCAACAGGCCGGAAATCACCGTCCGCCCGCCCGCATCCGCATCGGTGAACCGCAGGAAGCTGTTCAGCCCGCGTTCGGCGCGCACCAGCAGGTCCCGGCGTTCGAGCTCGGCGTAATGGGCGCTGTCGGGGTTCACGGTCGGCCAGAGCGACACCATCAGCTTCACGCCCAGCGTCTCCAACTCCCGCACCATCCCGGCCGGATCGGGCCAGCAGGCGGGATCGAACTTCCATTCGCCCATCCGGGTCCAGTTGAAGTAGTCGATGACGATCACCGCCAACGGCAGGCCGCGCCGGCGGTATTCGCGCGCCACGGCGAGCAACTCGTCCTGCGTGCGGTAGCGGAGCTTGCACTGCCAGAAACCCGCCGCCCAGCCCGGCAGCCCGGGGGCGTGTCCGGTGAGGTCCGCATACCGTTCCATGATGCCCGCGTAATCGTCGCCGGTCGTGACGACGTAATCGATCAGGCGGGTCGCCTCGGCGACCCACCGCGTCTGGGTGCGCCCGAGTTCAACGCGGCCCACCGCCGGATTGTGCCACAAGAGCCCGTAGCCGCGGCTCGAAATCAGGAACGGGATCGAGACCTGCGAATTGCGGTGCACCAAGTCGAGCACGCACCCCTTCTGGTCGAGCCGCCCGTGCCGCCGCTGGCCCAGCCCATAGATCCGCTCGTCGTCGAAGGCCGTGAAGCACGCCTCGGCGTGCGCGAGATCCCCGCCGCGCGCCCGGAACCTCCGCGCCGGCGGGTGGTTGGTCCGCACCGCGATCTCCTCCACCAGGGGCCGGTCGGTCCCGGTCTTGCAGAACCGCACCCGGCCGCCCGGGTCGAGCGTGGCCGTCAGCCGCCCGTTGACCAGCGTGGCGACGGCTCCCCCCGGATCCACGCGGACGGAAGCCGGCGCCGCCGGCAGCAGGCTCCATTCGGGCGTCGGCATCCGCGGCAGCGGCGTGCAGCGGACGCGGATGCAGTCGGGACCCCACGGCTCGACCCAAAGGGTCTGCCCCCGGGCGGCCCAGATCAGACGGTCACCCTCGCGGGTGCAGGCGGCGGGCGCATTCATCGGGATGACACCGGTCGATCATGGCGCCGCCACGAGATCCCGCAAGCCATGCCGCGCCAACATCTCGTCCACCGTCACCGCTTGGCCGGCGCGCGCCGCCTCGTCCATCGCCTCGAGGAGCGCGACGGTCCGGATGCCCTCGGCGGCGTCGGGCCGGGGCGTCGTCCCTTCGTGCAGACACCGGGCGAAATACTCGATGTAGTTCTGGTATTCGCCGGCGTGGTGGCTGTGACCGCCAAAGCGAAAATAGTGGTCCTCCTCGCCCTCGAACCGCTCGATGACCGACCGGCCGTGCAGCTTCCAGGCGTAGCGCAGTTCGTGATAGTCGGCCTGGCAGGCCCCATGGTCGCATCGCAGGATGCACGTCATGCCGCTGTCGCGCTGGGCCGGGACCGTCGGCCCGGAATAGGCCCCGCTCACCCGCGCGATGCGGCCGGACCGCGCCTTGAGCACAAAATGGAAGGTGTCGGGATGGGCCAGGCCGCCGGCCCGGCCGTTCGCGCTGAGGTCGGCGTAACCCATGACCTCGTGCACATCCGGGAGATACCAGCGCACCAGATCGGCGGGATGGCTGATCGCCCCGTAAAGCCATTTGAAGGCCGGCTGCCGGGCCCAGGATTTTTCCAGGAACCACCGGTGATCGGCGTGATAGTGCGCCTCGACGGTGATCAATCCGCCGAACTCCCCGGTGTCGAAGTGCGCCCGCTGCCGCACGAACGGCGCGAAATGACGGGTGCTCTGCCCAACCATCAACCGGCGGCCGCTGGCGCGCTGCGCCGCGAGCACTTCGCGGGCGCGGCCGAGACCGTCGAGAAACGGCTTGGTGCAGATGACGTGTTTGCCCGCCTGCAGGGCTCGGATCGCGTGTTCGGCGTGGAGATGGTCGGGCGTGTAGATACCCACGACGTCCACCGCCGGGTCGGCCAACAGCTCATCGAGCGAGGTCGTGTATCGATCCAAGCCGAATTCCGCACAACGCGCGCGGCACAGCTCCTCGTTCACGTCGCAGACCTGCACGACCCGCCAGCAATCACTGTGCAGGCCGGCGGAGATGATGCTCCGCCCTTCGCCGAGACCGAGCACGCCGAGTCCTAATCGAATCATCGTCTGCCTTCGTGCGCTGTCTTCCGCCGATCCCCGGGGCGCCGACCGCGGGCCCGCCCCGCGCCGTCCGCATCGGGCGGCAACGGCGGCGACCGCCGTCGTCAGCGAACGCCCCCGCCCCGGAAGCCCGGTGTCATTTCTTTTGCGGAAACGGACCGAAGGCCTCCGCGGTGTCGCCCTTGCGGTCATAGACGATCTTCCCGCCCTTGACGAACGGAGTGGCCAGCGCCCAGGGCTTGCCGTCCGGCCGCCGGATCGGTTCCGCGCTGTACTGCGGCAGGTAGATGCGTCGCATCCGGTTGGTGGTGTTGGGACCGCTGCGGTGAAACGTGTAGCTCGTGAACGCCACGATGCTGCCCGCCGGCACGATCATCGGATCGCCCGGGTCGCTGCCGAAATAGCCGATCAGGTCGTTGGAACCCGGCTCCTGCTTGTGATCGATGATCCGGCCGGCCGTGCCGCCGCGCGAATGCGGCAGGAGGTAGACCGTGCCGTTGACCTCGCTCACATCGTCCAGGGTGCACCAGCACGTCACGTACGGGCGGTGCTGGGTGGCGGGATCGTACCACTTCACATAACCGCTGTCCTGGTGCCAGGCGAACTTCATGCCCTGCTCCGCGCCCTTGACCACCCACTGCTCGTGGAACAGGTAGACTTCCGGACCCACCGCCGCCTGCGCCACCTCCGCCATCAGCGGGCTGAAGATGAACTCCCACAGGCGGCTGCTCAAGCGGTACCGGTTGTTGATGAAATACCGTTTGCCGCGGTGGCTGATCCCCTCCACCTGGGCGCCGCGGGCGTCCATCAGCGAGTCGTAATAGCCGAGGAAATAGGAGCATTCCTCGCGCAGCATGGTCAGCAGGTCGGCCGGGATCACCCCGGGCAAAATCATGTAGCCTTCCTGCTGGTACAATTCACGATGAGCGGGAGTAACGATAGCCATGATGCGCCCACGCTACCGCAAGTCCGGGGGAAAATCTTCTCATTTTGGCCGCCACTTGTGATCGTTTTCCGTCGTCATGCACCAACGACTCGATTTGCCCGCGGGCCTGGTCGGCGACCTCTGGCCCTACCGGAACCTCGGCCACGCGCACGCCACCCACCGGCACGCCGAGCTCGAGTTCAATCTCGTCACCCGGGGCGCCGGCCTCTACCTGCTGGCCCGCCGCAAGTACCAGCTCCGGCGCGGCGACCTGCTCTGGCTTTTTCCAGCCCAGGAGCACGTGCTGATCGGGCAGTCGGCCGATTTCGAGATGTGGATCGGGGTGTGCCGGCCGCAGGCCGTCCGGCGCGTGGCCACCGATCCCGGCGCGCGGATCCTGCGGCAGGCCGATCCGCCCGGCGACCATCGCCGGCGCCTGGCCGAGGACGGCCTGGAGCGCCTCGCGAGCCTCTTTTGTGAAGTCACGGCGACCCGCGGGCGACCCGCGCTTTTCAACCTCGGCCTGACCTACGCCCTGGTCCAGGCCTGGGAGCAGTATGAGCGCGCCGCCAACGTGCCCGTGGTCGACGTGCATCCCGCCGTGGAAAAGGCCGCCCGGCTGATCCGCGACGGCGACGGCGGGCTCCGTCTGGACGAACTCGCGCGCCGCGCCGGCCTCAGCCCCGAGCGTCTGAGCCGTCTGTTCAAACAACAGACCGGCGTCGCGCTGGTGGATTTCCGCAACCGGCAGCGGATCGAGGGCTTCCTGCGCCTCTACGGCACCGGCCAGCGCCTGAAGATGCTGGAGGCCGCCCTGCAGGCGGGCTTCGGCAGCTACGCGCAGTTTCACCGCACCTTCAAGCGCGTGATCGGCTGCTCGCCGGTCGACTACCGCCGGCGCCGGGAGCCGCCCGCCCCGCCACCCGGGGTCACGGGTTCCTGATCAAATCCCGCCAAATATCGTCGATCTCCTTCCGCAGGATCCCGGCCTCCTCCCAGCTCGCGGGCAGCGTCGACAGGTTGTAACCGCCGGCCACC
Organism: Opitutaceae bacterium; assembly: GCA_046704925.1. Taxonomy (GTDB): domain Bacteria; phylum Verrucomicrobiota; class Verrucomicrobiia; order Opitutales; family Opitutaceae; genus Fen-1467. The sequence goes on from JBJKRD010000324.1 coordinate 4,648, forward strand.
GGCCCCATCTCGGGGCAGACGAGGAGCTCCCGATCCGTATCGCGGTTTCCTTCGAGCCAGCAGGCCAGGGCCGCCTGGGCGAACGGCCGCCAGTCCCGGAATTCCGCGGTCAGGTTTCCGGCCCCGTCCGTCACGGGAATCTGGCAATGATGGCCGTTGCAGGGCCGGAGATGGAACTGCTGCGCCCGCTGGATCAACTCGCGCCGCACGAGCAGCCGGGCGGCGAAGTCGGCCGGGCGGAGATGCTTGACCACCGCCAGATGGGAGAAATCCCACGTCAACGGCAGGAGTTCGCCGGTCACGTTCCGGTAGGCGTCGGCCAGCGCGTACGCCTTCTCGGGCGTCTCCGTGCACGTGTCGCGATGGATCTCGATCGCCGGTTCCAGACCGAGTCGCCGCCCCGCCTCCAGCAGCAGAATCGCGAGCCCCACCGCCTCGGCCGTCGGCGTGTCGTCGTCGGCCAACTGGACGTTGACGTGCCGTGCGCCCGCCTCCTTCAGGTCCTGCAACAGGCCGGGAAAATCGCCGGCCTGGCCGGACGACATGCCACCCACAAAGATCAATCCCAACTCCCGCGCGCCAAGCGTCAGCTCCGGGCTGGGCGCCCAGCAAACGCCGTCGAAACCGGCGTTCTTGATCGCCCGCAGCTTTTCGGCGAGCGACCATTCGCGCTCCGGAGCGGGGTGCCCCACGAGCGTCCAGAGGTTCGCGATGTGCCGCAGGACCGGCGCGCTCATGCCGGTGGCGCGCCCTGTCGGCCCGGGAAGGTCAGTTCGGCGATGCCGGACTTGTCCAGCTCGCCCAGGCCTCCCGCGATCATCCGGCGGTACTGGCGGAAGGTCGCGGCGGCCAGCGGCAGGTCCAGCCCGGCCTCCCGGCCGAGCCGCAGCGCAATGCCCGCGTCCTTGGCGGCGTGGGCCGCGCTGAAAAAGCAGGTGTGCTCGCGGTTCTGCATGTCCTCGCCATCGGTCGCCAGGACGCGCGAGTCCGCACCGGTCTGGGCGAACACCTCGCGCAACATCGCCAGGTCCAGTCCCAACGCCGCGCCCAGGCCCAGGCCTTCGGCCAGCCCGGCCGTGTTGATGTTCATGACCATGTTGACCAGCGCCTTCACCTTCGCCGCCTCGCCGGCCCCGCCGATGTGGCGGACGGCGGAGCTCAGCTTTTCCAGCATCGGCCGGGCCCGCGCGAAGGCCGCCGGCTCGCCGCCCGCCATGAGATACAGCGTGCCCTGCCGCGCCTGGGTGACGCTCGACGCCATGCACGCTTCCAGCGCCTGCGCGCCGCGCGCGCGCGCCCGGGCCGCGACGGTCACGTGGACCCGCGGCGAAATCGTGGCGCAATTGATGAACAACCGGCCGCGGCAGCCCCTGAGCAGGCTGTCCCCGGATCCGGCGTAGATCCGCCGCATGGCCGCATCGTCGGTCACGACGGTGAGAATCGTGTCCGCCAGTTCGGTCACCCGGGCCAGGGCCGTGCAGGCCTCCGTCGCCAGCTCGGCCGCCAGCCCTTGCGCCACTTCCGTCCGCACGTCGTAGACCGCGGTCAGGGGGTAGCCCACGTCCCGCAGCCGCCGGGCCAGATTTGCGCCCATCCGGCCGACCCCCACCACCCCCACCCTTTCCGTCTTGTTCTCGCTCATATCGGCAACTCCTTTGGAAATGTGCCCGGCCCGCCGGCCGCCGGCGCCCTAGTAAAGATCCTCGATCAGCTTCGCCACCGCGTCGGCTTCGCGTTCGTTCCGGAACTGGATCAGCAGATAGACGCCCCGGGTTCCGATCGCGTCAAGCAGGGGACGCACTTCCGGGAGTTCGACGTTGACGATCTGCACCGATTTGCCGCCCGCGAGGATGCGCCGGTAAAGATCGTACCACCGCGGGTGGCCGCCCGTCTCGATCCCGGCCTGCGGCGTCCATTCGATGGCGTCGAGCGGCTCGATGGCGAGCAGCGTGTCGAGATGGACCAGCGCCTGCGTGCCGTCCAGGTGATACAGCGAATGGTCCAGCCAGGCGCACTGCGCCGTGAGCGCCGGCGCCACGAAGCGGCGGTACATCTTGGGCGAAAACATGGCCGACGCGTCGCACTGCACCTTGGCGGTCCGGCCCGGGCCCCAGAGATAGAACGCCCCGAACGCCGAGCTGCCGTCCGCGAGTTTGATCACCTCATGAATGCGCTCGTAGGCGGCGAACCAGACCTCGTTGATCTCGGCGATTTTCCGCTCCACCCAGGCCGGACGCTCCACCAGATCGAACAGCAGGGTCTGCCCGCCGCGCAGCGAGGCGAGGACATCCATGTTTTCGATCAGATCCGGACAGCCGACGAAGTACCGGCCGCGCGCCAGGTCCACGCACCGGCGCAGGATGGCCTCGGTGGTCCGCCACCACGCGTTGGCCGGATCGAACTGCAGCGGCGGCAGGCCCTCCGGATCGGCCCGGTCTTCCCAGCACGGATGGAACCAAACCGTGTCCTCGGCAAACGCCGGGGTCGAGCCCAGGAAGAGCGCCAGCGAACCCGGCCCCAAATCGGTGGTCGCCAGCGGCAGCACGTCCAGGGGAAAGGCGGAGCGTGCAAGCCGATGGTGATTCTCGGCCGCCCGGAAGGCGGCGTCCGTATACCGGGCGTCGATCGGGTCGGGGGGCGCCGGCGCCGGGACGTCCTCGTGCACCGGGCGGCCCAGATCGGGCGCGCCCCACATGCCGACCACCAACCCCTGGCGATCCCACCAGGCCTCGAAGCGTCGCCGGGTCTCGTTCCAGTTTGCCTTCCACATGGCGGCAGGATCCGGCCTCCCCGCGTTCACGCGGCCCCGGCGGCCGGCGGCGTCAACAGCCGTTGCGCAAACAGCCGGGCCGCCGGATTGGTCGCCACGCAGTCGGCGAGTTCCACCTGGCAGACCCGCCAGCAGCCGCGGCCATCGACGCGCTCGACCGCGGCCGGGGCGTAGTCCCACGGGCGCAGCCACTCGCCATCCCCGCTCTGCAACACGGGAGCCCAGCCCGGCGCCGACAGGGTCGTCCCCAGGATGGGCACGACGCGGTCCAGGCGGGCCGAGTGCCAGAATTTGAAATCGTCCGGCTCGAAGCCCGCGACCAGCGGATGGCCGGTGGCCCGGGACACGAAATGCCGGGGACCCTTGCCGGCCCGGCGCACCTTGAGCTCAGCGCCGCCAATCGTGTAGCTCCCGGGCGGCAGCTTCAGAAACACCGCACAGGCCCCCTCGCGCACGCGGCGGTCGATTTCCGCCGCCCGCTGCAGGTAGGACGCATGATCGACGAGCAAAAGGGTGCGCGTCTCGCCGGGGGCGCCGCCGACCTCGCGCCGGCCCAGTCGGTGGAGGAATTCCGCCGCCGCCCGGCTCCG
>JBJKRD010000325.1:0-6281 GCA_046704925.1 Opitutaceae bacterium
CGGCGAGATGACCGCCACCTGCTCGGAAGTGGGACGGATGCTCGGTGGCATGATCAAGAACCCCGCACCGTTCCTCGCGCATTCCGATTCGGGCGGCAGCGCTTCGGCCTCCCGCTCCGATCGCTGACCTCTGTCCTCTGACCGCTGATATGTTTGAGCCAATCATTTCCGTCTCCGGGCTGTCCAAGCGCTACGTCATCGGGCACCAGGTGCGCCACGACACGCTGCGGGACGCGATGGTGCACGGGTTGCAACGCCTAGCGCGCCTGGGCCGGCATCCCGCACGATCGCAGGACAGCGGTGAGTTCTGGGCTCTGCGGGACGTTTCGTTCGAGGTCCGGCGCGGGGAGGTGGTGGGCATCATTGGGCGCAACGGGGCGGGTAAATCCACCTTGTTGAAGGTCCTCTCGCGCATCACCGAGCCGACCCGGGGCCGGATCGCCCTCCGCGGGCGGGTCGCCTCGCTGCTGGAGGTTGGCACCGGATTTCACCCCGAGTTGAGCGGTCGCGAGAACATCTTTCTCAACGGCGCGATCCTCGGCATGAGCCGCGAGGAGATCCGCCGGAAGTTCGACGAGATCGTGGCCTTCGCCGAGGTGGAGCAGTTCCTCGACACGCCGGTCAAACGCTACTCCAGCGGCATGTATGTCCGCCTCGCCTTCGCCGTCGCGGCCCACCTGGAGCCCGAAATTCACATGGTCGACGAAGTGCTGGCCGTCGGTGATCATGCCTTCCAGCGCAAATGCCTCGGGAAGATGGAACAGGTCGCCGGCGGCGGGCGCACGGTGCTGTTTGTCAGCCACAATATGGCCGCCATTCAGCAATTATGCAGCCGCGCCCTGTACCTGGAGCACGGTCGTCTGGCGGGCATCGGCGAGCCGCAGACGGAAATCCGGCATTACCTCGGCACGGCCACCGCTGGCTCCGGGCGGGTCCGCGATCTCGCGGCCCTGGCGCGGGGTGGCGATCTGCGCGGCGGCGCCCGGATCCTCACTGCGGAGCTTGCGCCCGCCGCCGGACTCGCCCCGTGGACGCTGGCGTTTCGCGCCCCGCTGCGCCTGACGTTCGCGGTCGAGGTCAAGAACGACCTCCCCACCTGCGAACTCGGAATTGGCGTGTTCAACCTGCAGGGCCAGGAGATCCTTTCGACCCTGAGCTCCTGGCAGGGCGATCTCGGACCGCTCGCGCCGGGGCGTTACGCCTTCACCGTGGACTTCGGCGTCCTGGACCTGACGCCGGGCAACTACCGGTGCGGTGTCGGCCTGAAATCGAATCGCGATCTGGAGGATTATCTCCCCGAAGCGTGCGAATTCGAGGTCGTGGCCGCCTCGGGCGACGGCCGACCAGCACCCCTCGGCATCCACGGCGCGATCGCGCACCGGGCCCAATACTCCGTGGCGCGCCTCTGACAGCCGCCGCGGGACCTGCGTTCCTCAGCTCGATTTTGTTGATCCCAAGGGAGAGTGTGGTCTTCCGTGCGGCGGCGGCGCTGGTCGCCCGTCTGAGCCGGAGGGTGTGGCGCCATTCCGCAGCGCGACGTTGCACCTTCACCACGGCTCGCCTGGCGGACCGGATCTGGCGCTGGAACTGGCGGTTTTCGCGGTTGCCCACATCCACGCCCACCGTGCGACGCATCCGGTTCCCGGGCGGCGTCCGGATGGAACTGGATCTGTCCCGCATGACCGACTCGCTGACCTACTGCTTTGGCCTGGGCGAGTCCGAAGTCAGCCTGATTTATCGCCGAACCGTCCGTCCAGGTGACACGGTCCTCGACGTCGGCGGCAACATCGGCACCGCCGGCCTGGAATTCGCGCGCCTCGAACCGGGGGCGGCGGTGCACATCTTTGAGCCGGCGCCGGAAATGCTCGCGGCGCTCCGTCGCAATCTCGCGTTGAATCGACTGCCGAACGTAAAGGTGCATGGTTTCGGCCTCGGAGAGCGTGATGAGCGCCTCTGGCTGCAGGCGGACATGCCGCAAAACCCCGGATCGAACTACGTCGCCCCGGCGGCGCAATCGGGCCTCTGCGAAGTCGAGTTGCGGCGGTTGGACGGCCTGACGTTCCTCCGGGCCGTCAGCTTCATCAAGGTCGACGTCGAAGGATTCGAGCTCGCGGCGCTCCGGGGCGGACGGGACCTGATCACCCGATCGCGGCCGCTACTGATCCTCGAGAGGAACGACTGGGCGCTGGCCCGCGCGGGCGTCTCCTGGCCCGAGGTCGCCACCATGCTCCGCGGCTGGGGATATGAACTGGGGGCGTGGGCGCGCGGGCGTTGGATCGCCTATCCCGACCAGGATGCGGCGCAGCGGGGGCTGCACAACGTCATCGCCGTGCATCCCGCCAATGCCCGCCACGTCGAATTCGCGAAAGCGAGGGGCTGATGCCGTCATTGCTTTCCGCGGTGCGCGATCGCGTCTGGGCCTTCAGCCGGCCGCGGGTGCCGCGACTTGTGTATGCCAACGGCGGTCTGGGCGACGAACTCATGCTGACCGCGGTAGCCCGCGCAGCCCGCCGCTCCGGGCAGCCGCTGCATATTCTCACCAACCGGCCTGATTGCTGGGAAGGCAACGCCGATCCGCTGAGCGTGCAAATCGGAGTGGACCGCTGGTTCTACGCGCAAAACCGCGGCTGGCTGGCCGCGGACATCGTGCATGCCGCCTACGCCAACGGCACCGGCCGGCACGTGGCGGATCAGATGGCGGAGAAAGCCGGCGTCTCGCTCCCGACTGACTGGCGCCCGGTGCTGCCAAGGGCCGGGCCCGGCCAACGCGATCCGCGCCGGCTTATCCTGCAAAACTCCTGCCGGGGAGCGCGCTATGCCGCGACCACCAAGGAATGGCCGGCGGATCGTTGGGCCGAACTCGCCGGGCGGCTCGCCCGTGATTTCTCACTGGTCCAACTCGGAACCCCACAGGATCCGCCGATTCCGGGAGCGCACGACCTCCGCGGCCGCACCACATTGCGCGAGGCGGCCGCGCGCATTGCCGACGCCGCCGCCTTGGTCGGCCTGGAGTCCGGGCTGATGCACGTGGCGGCGGCCGTGGGCACGCCGGCGGTGATCATCTACGGCGGTCGCAGCCGGCCGCACGAAACCGGGTACCCGTGTCACCGCAACCTCACGCGCTCCCCGCCGTGCGCCGGCTGCGGCCTCAACGACGGCTGCCCGCACGGGATCATGTGCATGGACATCCCGGTCGCCGAGGTGGAACAGGCTGTCCGCGAAACCTGCGGCCGCCCATGACCGTCAGCCTGCTCATACCCTGCCACAACGCCGCCTCCTTTCTGCCGCGACTCTGGCAGACGGTGCGCGCGCAAACGCTGCCGTTCGACGAAATCCTTTGCTACGACGACGCCAGCACCGACGACACCGCCGAGGTGGCCGGCCGGCTCGGGGCCCGCGTCCTGCGCGGAGAGGGAAACCTCGGCCCGGCGCATGCCCGCAACGCCCTGCTGCATGCGGCCGGCGGCGAATGGGTGCATTTTCACGACGCCGACGATCTTCTGCAGCCGGAGTTCCTCGCTCGAACCACGCGGCAGGCCGGGACGGGCGCCGACGTGATTCTCTGCAATGTCGACTGGCTGGACGAGCAGAGCCAGCGACGCATGTTCGGGTTTCGCTACTCGCGGTCTGCGCTGCTGGCGGATCCGACGAACTACGTGCTCGAACATCCAGTGGGCGGCATCAATGGCCTGTACCGGCGTGAACGTCTGCTGGCCGTCGGCGGCTTCGACGAACGTCTACGGATCTGGGAAGACGCCGACCTGCATGTGCGTCTGGCGGCGGCGGGCGCCCGTTTCGAGGTCATCGAGGAGGTGCTGTGCCTCGCGCTGCGGCGGGCGGAGAGCGCCAGCGCCAACTATCGGGAGAACTGGCGGTACCGCCTCGGCGCCCTCGAGCGCTACGAAGGGGCGCTTCCAACGACCTGCCGTCCAGCCCTGGCCCGCGAAGCCGAGCGGGCCGCCCTTCATCTGGCTGGCTTGGGCGAACCCCGGGCGGCGCGGGCGGCGGTGGCGCTGGCCCGCCGTCTCGGCGGCGATCCACCCACGACCCAATCGCGGAGTCTTCGCCTCGCCAAACGATTCCTGCCCGCGGTCACCGTGCTCCGGTTCCAAGCCCGCGCCCGCGGCATCAAGTGAGGGAAATCCGATCCCGCCAATTCCCGTGAAACGAATCCTGCGATTTTTCGCGCACCAAACGGACCAATGGCTCGGCGCCCTGCGCGCCATCTGGCCACGGCTGACCGGGGTGCGCATCGGCCGCGGCAGCCGGATTGGTCCTGGTTGTGAGCTCGCCCTGGGTCCGTCGCCCGCCCGCCGGGGCGTTATCGAACTCGGGCCCGGCTGCCGCGTCTCGCGCGGCGTCGTCCTCCACCCCTACGGCGGCGCCATCCGTCTCGGAGCCGACGTCTTCGTCGGTCCGCACGTCGTCCTTTACGGCCACGGCGGCATCGCCATCGGCGATGAGACCCTCGTCTCGATGCACTGTCGGATCCTCTCGTCGGACCACGCCGTGCCGCCGCCCGGCACGGCGATCCGGTCCCAGCCCGACCTTCTGAAGCCGACCAGGATCGGCCGCGACGTTTGGCTGGGTGCGGGCGTCACCGTGCTCGGCGGCGTCACCATCGGTGACGGTTGCGTGGTCGGCGCGGGCGCGGTGGTGGCCACCGATCTGCCGGCAAACTCGATCGCCGTCGGCGTGCCGGCGCGGGTGGTGCGCGCCCGCACCTGACGCTTCGTGAACGTGCCATGTTGATCAGCGTCGTTCTGCCGGCCCACAATCCGGATCCGGTTCGGTTCGCGCGGGTTCTGGCCGGCCTGCGCGCGCAGACACTGCCGCCCGAGCGGTGGGAAGTCGTCATCGTTGACAGCGCCAGCTCGAGCCCGGAGCCCTTCCGCGCCGCCGCCGCCGATCCGACCCGCCCGCGGATCGTGCGGGAGGACACGCCCGGCCTGACCGTGGCCCGCCTCCGCGGTTTTGCCGAGACCTCCGGCGATCTGCTCGTCCTGGTCGACGATGACAACGTTCTGGCCCCCGACTATCTCGAACAGGCGGCGCGGCTCTTTGCGGAGAACGCCGCGCTCGGTGCCGCCGGCGGCGTCTCCCGGCCGGAGTTCGAGGCGCCGCCGCCCGCGTGGGTGCGCGAGTTCGACTCCCTGCTGGCGCTGCGCGATCTCGGCGGTCAAGCGCTCCGCGCGGATTGGCGGCCCGCCGGCCCGCGCGAATACCCGGCGGCTTCGCCCGTCGGTGCCGGCATGGTGCTTCGCCGTTCGGGCGTTCTGATTTATTGCCAGGAATTGGCCCGCGATTCACGCCGGCGCGCGCTCGATGGGTCCGGCGCGCAGCTCCGCTCGGGCGGCGACAACGACCTCGTGATGACCGTCCTTGAGACCGGCGCCGCGGTGGCTTACCGGCCCGAATTGATCCTCACCCACCTGATTCCATCGGCGCGCCTATCCCGTCAATATCTCGGCCGGCTCAATCGCGCGATATCCCGCTCCTGGGTCACGGTACTCGCGCTCCACGGCATCAGGCTCTGGCCATCCGTGGCGCGGGCCAGCGTGCCATTGCGTTGCTGGCGCGCCTGGTGGCGGACCCGCGCTTGGCAGGACCCCGCCGTCTGGGTACGCTGGCAGGGACGCTGCGGCCAATTCGAGGGTCAGGCGGACCTCAAAGATCTGCAGTCGACATCGTCGTGAGCATCGGGGGCAAGGTTCTACTCCACGTCTATTACCGGCCGCGGGATCGGATCCGCGACTCGTGGCGCAACGGCGGACCGGTCGGGCAATGGATCACCAAACGTCACCGCCGGCAAATGGAGGCGGCCGCCGAACGCCTCCCGGCCCTGCCGGAACGGCCCGGCCCGATGACGGTCACTCTGCATCTGCTCACCGGCCGGCGCTTCTGGTACCAGACCATGTTCTGCCTGCACTCGTTCGCCCGCCACGCCCCGGTGACCGTGCAGGCGGAGCTATATGACGACGGCTCGATCGACCCCGCATGCGAGGCCCGTCTGCGCCTATTGGGACCGGGCGTCCGCCTGCACCGCCACGCCGATCTGCGCGCGCAGCTCGACCGCCACCTGCCCGCGTCCCGGTTCCCGGCGCTGCGCGAACGCTGGGAGCATTATCCCAACCTCCGCCGCTTGATCGACGTACATCTGGGAACCGCGGGATGGAAGCTGGTGTTGGATTCCGACCTGCTCTTCTTCCGCCGTCCCGAATTCGTGCTGCGCTGGCTGGCGGCGCCCGACCGGCCCCTGCTCTCGGTCGACTGCCAGGAAT
>JBJKRD010000326.1:0-10637 GCA_046704925.1 Opitutaceae bacterium
ACGGGCAGCCGTGCCGGGCGCCCGCGGTTGAACGCGCCCTGCGGTCTGAAAGGACACTCACCGCGTCTCGTCGTACTGGAGCCGGCCGGGGCCCAGGCACCGCAGAGGCCGCCAAGGAGTTCCAGACCGGGTTTGCGGCCAAGTGTCGGCACACCGTCGCCATGGTCTTTGCGGGCCGCCAGGCGAGGACCGAGGGCGAGCAACCGCTTCACGGCATCTTCACCGCGAACGTTGTGGGTGCGCCGATCGTCGTTATCGACTTCCCTGTAATCGTCGGAACGGCCGATTCGGCGCGCGGGGATCATCAGGGGTTGGCCGGTTTGGTGTCGCCATTGGCGGATTGAATGCCGTACTGGGATCGTAGGCAGGTCGGGTTCGGGTTTGCCTTCCCATCCGACTCCATTTTGTCTCATGGCGCGCCCTGAATAACCCCCCGTTTGGCCCGGCCGGGTAAGAGATTACCATGGAAAAGACCCCGACCGTGCCACCGCGTGAAACCCTCAGGACCCTGCCCGGAGACGACGTTCGCCAGATTCTCTGGGGCTACCAAGATCGCTACGACCTGCAGATGCTGGTCCAATCCTCGCGGGCCGTGGCCCGCGGCATCGTGGCCCGCATGGTCGCCCAGGGCGCACGCAACACCCATGAATGGACCGCCGACAAGGCCCGCCTGCTGCAGGCCTTCGACGAGGCCGGGATCACGACCTGTTTCCTCGATCCCCATCAGGGCGGCTTCATTGAGGGACCGAAGAACCTGGCCCTGGCTCTCGTCGCCCTGGAACTCGCCTGGGTCGACGCCGGTGCCGCGACCGGCAGCCTGGCGGGCAATCTTGCCCTCTCTCCCATCCACGAACGGGGCACCCCGGAACAGCGCGACTATTACATGAGCCGCTGCGTCCCGCCGCCTCCGGGTGAACAGCGGGAAATCTGGCGTGGTGCCTTCAGCCTCACCGAACCGATCCCGTACGTCGGCGTCGAGACCGGCCTGCTCAGCGGCAAGGTTCGCGTGGCCGAGTGGGAGGACGGCAAGGAGCCGATGCTGCAGGTCGACAAGCGCGGCCGGTTCATCACCAACATGGGCTTCGCCAATTTCACGACCGCCGCGGTCGACACCGACGATCCCCGCATCAAAACCAGCTGCATCGTCATCCTCGAGGAGACGGATCCGGGCACCTACGACCGCGGCGTGCCCACCCGCAAGCTCGTGCACCAGCTTTCCTCCACCAACGATCCCGTCTTCAGCCTGAGAGTGCCGGCGAGCCGGATCGTCGGCGGCTACCAGGTCAAGGACGGCGTCATCGTTCCGAACTACAGCCACGGCGAGATCATCGAGGCGGTCTTCCGCCGCACCCGGGTGACCGTGGGCATCATGACGGCCGCCAAGCTGCTGTCGGCGGTGGAACCCATCGTCCGCTACCACCGCGGACGTTTCCGGGGCGGAGCGAGTGTCTCGCCCGGCACGCCGCGCTACGAACTCGGCCTCCAGCAGAAGGAAGACACGCTGCACCGGCTGGTCGATATCTGGGCGACCGGCGAGTCCGCGGCGGCACTTGGCTTCGCGGCGGCGCGGCTGTTCGATGAACTGGATCCCTTGGAAAAGCTGAAGGATCGGAAGTTCGCCGAGCAGGGCATCGGCGGCGGCATGGCGCAGATGAAGGCGTTTCGGGCGATCCAGAAGCAGGCCTTGGAATTCATTCGGCTCGACGTGCAGCCGGCGGCGGAGCGCGACGCCACCCGCCATGCCGCGCTCAAGTCCGATCCGCTCGTGCAATACTCCATCCTCGACGCGCAGGCCAACGTGCTTTGCCCCGCCACCAAACTCTGGAACACGGGTCACGGGGCCAACGTCATGCGCGAGGCGGTCAGCCTGATGGGCGGCTACGGGATCACCGAGGATTGCCCGGGCTTCCTCGGACACAAGTGGATGGACGCCCAGCTGGAGGCCACCTACGAGGGGCCTGAGGCGGTGCAGCGCCGCCAGCTCTCCGTGACCATGACCAACGAGGTGTTCCTGGCCTCCTTCCGCATCTGGGTCATCGAGATGCGGCGGATCGCCTCCGAGCGTCCCGGCACCGGCGCCTGCACGCTCGCCACGGCGATGGAACTCTGGCTCTGGTCGCTGGAACGCCTGCAGAAGGCCACCGATGCCGGCGGCGCAAAGCTTTACTCGGGAAACCGGCAGGGCGTCACCTTTCCCATGGCGGACGCCCTTTGCTGGCTGCTGGCGTCGCGCTTCCAGATTCTCGGCGTCCTGAAACTGGAGCAGGAGGGACCGAAAAATGCGGCCTTGACGGAGGGTCTGGACGGCCTCGTCAACTTCCTCACCGATCTCTGTCACGTTCAGGCCGCGGCCGCGGCGGGCGAGGCGGCCCGCATCTGCGCGGAGCAGAACTACGGGAACAACGCGCACCCCGCCTGGACCCCGCACAACCGTTGCGCGGGCCCGCCGACACCGGAGCCCGGCACGGTGGAAGCGTTTGTCACGGGTCTCGTGCATGGTCCGCTGAAGGCCGGGCCTTGCGTGCATTTCCAGGGGATGGAGCAGTTCGCCCGGTTGCGCGTCAAACTGGACGGCTGCCTCACGGGCTGCCGTCTCGCCAAGGACCGGGCCGCCGAGGCCCTGTCCAAGGTCATGATCCCGGAGGCGCTCGATTATCCGGCATGATCGCCCAAACCGGCCCGGCGACCAGCGCCGGCCCTACAGGTCGTAGGGCTGCCGCTCGCCGGCAGGCCGTCCTGAATTCAATATGCTCGAATCGGAACGAACCGTGCCCGTCGTTGAGCGCCAGTCGATGGACGTAGACGTCGTCTGTGTCGGCTTCGGACCGGCGACGGCCGGTTTTCTGACCACCCTGTCACGCGGGTTGATGAACGCGGACGGCACGCCGGTGGTGGAGAGCCGGGTCGCGCCCGGCCTGCCCCCACAGGTCATCTGCTATGAGCGGGCCGACGACATCGGCTTCGGCGTGTCGGGCGTCGTGACCCCCGCGAGGGGCATCCGGGCGAGCTTGCCGCAACTGGATCCGGCCCAAATCCCGCTGGCGGCGCCGGTGCGGGCGGAAAAGGTCGTTTATCTGCTCGATCCGATCGGCGCCAGCCGTCGTTCGCTGGCGTTGCGGACGGTTGATGGCCTCCTGCGCGCCTTCGGCGTGCTCCTCGGCGTGGACCATCACGCCTTCCGGCTTCCCTGGCTTCCGCCCTTTCTCCGCAAACACGACGGGATGGTGCTTTCGCTCGGCCAGTTCATGCAATGGGTGGGAGGGAAGATCCTGGAAACCGGTGCCGTGCAGATATGGCCGTCAACTCCCGTCGCGACGCCGCTCTTCGAAAACGGCCGGGTGGCGGGGGTGCGCCTGGTCGACCAGGGGGTTGACCGCGAGGGAAGACCGGCGGACGGATTTCTCCCCGGCATGGACATCCGGGCGGCGTTGACGGTGGTGGGCGATGGGCCCGTGGGGGCGGTGGGGCGGCAACTCGACGAGCGCTTGGGCCTGCCCGAGGGCAACCATCAGCACGACTGGGCGATCGGCATGAAGATGGTGGTCGACCTGCCGCCGCAATCGGACCTGGAACCCGGCACCGTGCTGCACACCCTGGGCTATCCGGAGCCGGAGATCTTCGGATTCCTGTACGTCCATCCCGGCCGCATCGCCTCGCTCGGCATCTTCGTGCCGTCGTGGTTCGACCATCCCGCCCGCACGGCCTACCGCTACCTGCAGCACTGGATGCTGCACCCCCACCTGTGGCGCCATCTCGAGGGCGGCACGCTCCGCTCCTGGGGTGCGAAGACGCTGCAGGAATCCGGCCGGGGCGGCGAGCCGCGGCTGGTAGGCGACGGCTTCGCCCGCATCGGAGAGGGGTCCGGCAGCACCAACGTGCTGACCGGATCCGGCGTCGACGAAGCCTGGGTGACCGGAACGCTGCTGGCCGAGGCCGTGCTCGAGCTCCTGCGGGCCGGCAAACCCTTCACGCAGGAGAACCTCGAACAGACCTATGTTCGCCGCCGGCGCGCCAGTTGGGTGGAAAAGGAAGGGCGGGCGGCGGAGCATGCCCGGGACGGCTTCCAGCGCGGCGTGATAACCGGCCTGCTCGGCATGGCGCTGGCGGGCGCCACCGGGGGACGGCTGCATGCCCGTGGCCGGTCGCTGCCGCCGCACCGGCGACTGCCCTCCATCGAAGAGTACTACAAGGGCCGCATTCGCCCCGAGGAGATTGCCCGGCTGCGCACCGCATGCGCGGCGGCCGGCCTCTCCTTGCACGGAGCGCTGATGGATCGCGTCGGCTGGCCCGCAATTCCGTGCGACGGCCGGCTGCTGGTCTCCCATCAGGACGCGCTGCTCCGCGGTGGCAAAGTCCAGGCGCCCGCGGGCTACGCCGATCATGTCGTATTCCTCCATCCGGCCGTTTGCCAGCAATGCACGGTCCGCGTCTGCATCGACGCATGCTCCGGGCAGGCGATCACGCCCGGCCCCGACGGCGTGCCGGTGTTTGACCGGGAAAAGTGCGTCTATTGCGGCGCGTGCCTCTGGAATTGCTCGCAGGCCCGCCCGGACGATCCGGCACGCGGCACGGTGGAATTTCGGGCCGGCGCCGGCGGCCTCCATTCGGCCGAAAACTGACCGACGGCGCGTCGTCGGGTGGTCACGCCGCGGGCGTCGCCCCGTCGGGGATCCGTCGCCGTTTGCAGAGCGAGGCGACGATCATGAGCAAAAGGCCGGCCCCCGCCGTGTAGGCCGCCAGCCGCAGCGCCACCAGCATCACCTCCCGGACGAGCGCCACCATGAGCCCGAACAGCGCGCCAATGGATTCCGCCGGCACTTGGGACGGAAGCACCCGCATGACGAGCGATGAAAACACCCAATGGGAGATCGGCACGACCGGCAGCGCCACGATCAAGGCGGCGGCGCCGGCCAGGAAACAGGGAATTCCCCACCAGAGCATCCAGCCGCGCAGCGAGCGCACCGCGAAAACCGCGATCAGCAGCAGCAAGGCCGCGGATCCGGCCGGACTCCACCGGGCCCACCACTCGATCCGTTGCAGCAGATCCCGCTCGTCCGCCAGAAAATTCATCGCGCGCCCCACGGGACCGGGATAGCCGTGGGCAAAAATATCGACCGTTCCCGGCATGCGTTCGGCCAGCCGCTGCATCGCCGTGCGGAAATTCTCCCGGACCCGCGGCATCAGGTCCGGCGGCGGCCGGCAGACCACGGGGAGCCCGCCCGCCGCCTCCATTTCCGCCGGCGTGCAGAGCGGTTTGCCGGCCAGCACCGACAGATAGGCCTGCTCCGCGTCGGGACTGACGAGGCGCTTCCGCATCTCGTCGAGCGACACCAGCACCGAGGGAACGGCGGCGTCGCCGTGGAGAAACTCGAAATACTGGTCCAAGGCCCGGTCGGTCTGCTGCTCCAAGTAGCCGGGCGGGGCGACGGCGTTGAACATCGTGTTCCAATCCTGCGTCGTCAGCCGCCCCACGAGGGCCAGCGTGTCGTCGCCGCCCCCCTGGGCAGCCCCCCGCTCCAGGCGCGACCCGTGGATCACCAGATCCGCCACCAATCCCGGCAGGCGGGTGTAGATCCGCTCCTTGGCGAGGGCGCGCTTGTAGATTCCGGACTCGAAAACCCGGGTGCCCGCCGCATGGAAGAAGATCACCCCGATCGTGACGAACACGAAAGCGATCGCGCATATCACGGCGATCAGCCGCGCGAGGAATCGGAGCATGACCCCGGGAGCCTTGCGGGAAACCGCATCGTCGTCGAGCCTCGGCTCGGGCCGGCGGTCGGCCCGTGCCCGTCGGGCGGGGCGGGAATCCGGCGGGAGGCAACCCGCATTCTTGCATCCGGCCTTCGTACCCGCCTTCATTAGCCGGCCATGAGCACGCCCCTACAAATCGTCGTCTGCGGCAGCGTCGTGCCCGACCCGTTGCAGACCCTGGAACCGATCTCCACTCCCGCCGGGCCGGCGCTAAAGAACGAGATGATGCTGCCCGCCGTGCTCGATCCGTGGGCGGGCCACGCCCTGTTCGAGGCGGCGCACCTGGCGCGGAGCCGGCCCGGCACCAAGGTGTGGCTCCTGGCCCTGGGCCCCAAACCCAAGTTGCAGCAGGTCATGATGACCGTGGCCCAGAAGGCGCCGTTCGAGTTGATCGCTCTCGACGGTCCCGCCGGCGGCTTTGCGGATTCGAGCGAGGTGGCGGCCGCGCTCGCGGCCGCGATCCAGGCCATCCCCGGCCTCGATCGGAACCGCCTGCTGGTGTTTGGCGGTTGGGAGTCCGCTTCGCGCGGCGCCGGCACGACGATGCAAATCGTCGGTGAACTCCTGGGGATCACGGATCAGTTCCAAGGCGTGGACCAACTGACCGTCAATGCGGACGGTTCCCTAGAGATCCTCGAGCGCATCGAGGGCGGCCGACACCAGGCGTCGACCTGCGCCGGCGCGCCGGCCGTGCTGGGCTGGGCCACCGGCAATCTGCCGGAGCCACCCAACAATCCGCAGATCGGCATGGCGAACATGAGGGTGATCATGCCCGCTCTGCAGCGGGCCCGGACGGTCAAGGTGACCAACGAGGGCCTTGCCTTCGCCGAGGTCTCCCTCCCGAAGCAACG
Organism: Opitutaceae bacterium; assembly: GCA_046704925.1. GTDB lineage: Bacteria > Verrucomicrobiota > Verrucomicrobiia > Opitutales > Opitutaceae > Fen-1467. The sequence continues at coordinate 6,603 of JBJKRD010000326.1, forward strand.
CCGCGAAACCCGGATGGTGCGCGATCAATCGCCCGACGAGATTGCCCGCGAACTCGTCGCCTGGATCAAAGCCGGGTGACGCGAAATCCGCGGCTGGCGGACCGGGCGCAGCGCGCCCTCTCTTCCCGCCCGACCACCACTTTCCACTTCCAACCCCACCGCCGCCCATGGAATCCATCCTTCTTCTTGCCCATCCCGAGCCCGACGGGACCCTCCCGAAGGCCGCGTTGGAATCGCTTACCGCAGCCAAGTCACTGGCGGCCGCCCTTACCGGGTCCACCTTGACGATCGGCCTCGCCGGCGGCGGCGTGCGTCCGGCCGCCGACGCGATCGCGGCCTGCGGCGCCGTCCGGTTCCTGGGGGTGAGCGGACCGGAGTTCGCCCCTTCACGCTATGCCACCGACGCCGCCGCCGCCGAGGCCATCTGCCGGGCCGCGGCCGCCACGCTGGTCATCGCCCCGGCGACCTCCCGCTGGCACCGGGTGTTGCCCGGCGTCGCCCAACGTTTCGGCGGCCGGACTGACACCCACGTCACCGACCTGTCGGCCGCCGGCGGCCAACCGGTGGTCACCCGCTGGTACTACCGGCAGCGCATGGAGGGGGTGTTCGGAAGGACCGGGCGGCCGTGGTTCCTGCTGCTCGAATCGGGAGGCGTCGAACCGTGGCGCGGGGAGCCCGGAACCGCTCCCCTCGAGGCCGTCCCGGTGGCGGTTGGTGACGCGCAGCGCCGTACCCGCGTCACCGGCGTCCGGGCTCCGGCCGCCGATCAACAGACGATCCGGCCCGAAGCGAAGCTGCTGTTCGTGGCCGGCGCGGGGTGGACCAAAACCCAAGCCGACGGCACCGCCCACGCCGCCGAGGCGGAGCAGTTGATTCTCGACTTCCTCGCCCGGACCAAAGCCTCCCTGGGCAGCACCAAGTCGCTCGTGGACCTCAGTGGCGAAGGGCAGGCTGTCCTGCGGTTCATGACCCACCTGAATCAGGTCGGACAAACCGGCTCGACCCCGCGCCATCCCAAGGGCCTCGCCACCTGCTGCCATGGGGAAGAGCCGCACACTGTCGGGTGGCGTTTCATCACCGAGCGCCGTGCCGTCAACCTGAACCCAAACTGCGGCTGGGCCCAGGGCAAGGCGGATGTTCTTTACGTTGCGGACGCCTTCGCCGTCATGCGCAAGGTCAATGAACTGCTGGCCGCCGGGTCGGGCTGACCGACGCGACCGGATCCCCGCTCCCACCCTGCCCAGGGGAACGGTCATGCCCGCCGCCATTCGTCTGGCCGAGGCCGCCGATGCCGCCGCCGTCACCGCCATCTATGCGCCGATCGTCCGGGACACATGTATCTCGTTTGAGTACGACGTGCCCGACGCCGATGAGATGCGGCGGCGCATCCTGGATACCCTCGGGCGCTGGCCCTGGCTCATCTGCGTTCGACAGGGCGTGGTCCTGGGCTACGCCTACGCCTCGCCGCACCGTGGCCGTGCGGCATACCGCTGGTCGGTGGACACCTCCGTCTACGTTGATTCGCGGTGGCGGCGACACGGCGTCGGCCGCGCCCTTTACGGTTCGCTCTTTGCCCTGCTCCGGCTGCAGGGCTATTGCAACGCGTACGCGGGCATCGCCCTGCCCAATCCCGCCAGTGTCGCCCTGCACGAGGCGCAGGGATTCCGCCCGGTGGGCGTCTACCGCGAGGTGGGATTCAAGCATGGCGGCTGGCACGATGTCGGCTGGTGGGCGCTTGCGCTCCAGGCGAAGCCGTCGGAGCCGCGGCCGCCGTGCCCGCTCGCCGCAGCGCAGGCATTGCCCGCCTGGCACGCTGCGCTCACCGCCGGAGAACCCCTGCTTCGCGACGCGCCGTGAGGCGCCGGCCCGTCCGACCCGCCGCTACTCCCGGGCCACGCCCGGCACGCTCAGCGAGCGACCGTTGTCCTTCGGACCGAGATGGAGCAGGTAGGGGGCGGCGCGCACGGCCCAATCCTCCGGTCGTCCATAGGCCGCGGCGTCGGCGCCGAAACACAACTGCAGCATCGCCGTGTTGATGACGCCGGGATTGAGGGCCACCGCCGCCATCCCTTCCGGGAGTTCCTGAGCCAGCGCCTGGGTGAGCCCTTCGACGGCATACTTCGACGCGCAGTACGGCGCCACCTGTGGCGAGGTCGTCCGTCCCCACCCGGAGCTGAAATTCACGATCACCCCCCGGCCCCGCCGCACCATGGCCGGCACGAAATGCCGGATGACATTGATCACTCCCTTGATGTTCACGTCGATCAGCCACGAAACCTCGTGCGCGGGCACCTCCCACAGCGGCGCCGGCCGGTTCATCAGCGCCGCATTGTTCACCAACAGGTCGGGCGCCCCGTGGGCTTCCAGCACGTGGCGGGCCCACCCTTCCACAGCCTGGTCGTCCGCCACGTCGACCAATGCGATGTCGTGCGGCGCGGGGTGCTTCGCCCGCAGGCGCGCCACCTCGTGCGTCGACCGCCCGCAGCCGATGACCAGGTGCCGCTCCGCCATCCACCGTTCGGCGAGCGCCAGGCCGAGTCCGCGCGTGAGGCCCGTGATCACGATCTTCATGCCTTCCGTTCTAGGGGCATCCGGCGCCAAACGGAAGCCCGTGATCGCCGGGCGCCGGCCGCGCCGGCTCAGTGCGCCAGCCGCAGGTGCCAGGCGGTCCAAAGGCCGGCGAGCGCCACGACCGCCCAGAGGGCGATCCCCTGGACGAACGGGCGCACCCCGACCCCCCGGATCCGATCCCACGACAGCCCGCTGCCGATCAGGAACAACGTCACCGTCAGCCCGGTGCCGGCCGCCCCGGCCAGTCCCGCATACCACGACGGCGGCAACGGCACATAGCTGCGGGCCACCGCCGCCAGCACGAACAGCACGATGAAGAACGGCAATGGCAGCTTGTGCCGCCGGTGGCCCTTCGCCATCGCCAGCGCCGCCGTCACCGGCACGATCCACAGCGCCCGCGCCAGCTTCACGGCGGTCGCCACCCCGACCGCGCCCGGCCCGTAGCGCAACGCCGCGCCCACGACCGAACTCGTGTCGTGAATCGCGATCGCCGCCCACAGCCCGAACTGTCCGGCGCTCATGCCCAGCAGATGGCCCACGGGCGGAAAGAGAAACAGGGCCACCGAGTTCAGCACGAACACGGTGCCCAGGGCCACTGAAAGCTGCCGTTCGTCCGCCTTCAGCACCGGGCCCACCGCCGCGATCGCGCTCCCGCCGCAGATCGCCGTGCCGGCGGCGATCAATTGCGACGTGATGCCGTCCACCCCCAGCAGCCGTCCCAGGCTGATGCCGGTGACCATGACGACGGTGATCGTCACCGCGGTCAGCAGCACGCCCTCGCGCCCGGTCGCGACCATCTGGGCGAGGTTCATGCCGAAACCCAGCCCGACCACCGAGGCTTGGAGCAGCCACTTGGTCGCCCGGTGATTGAGATGCAGCCAGGGGTGGCCGACAAACATCGCCACCAACAGCCCCACGGCAAGCGCCAGCGGCGGCGACGCGTACGGCGAGGCACAAAAGATCAACGCCAGCACGAAAAGGATCTGGCGGACCTCCACCCGGTGGGTCAGGAAGGCGGGCGCCAGCACGGCGCGGGGAGCGCGGGCCGGGGCGGCGTCCGGGAGGGCGGGATGGGCGTGGGTCATGGCGGCGTTTGGGTCGAGGGCCCGGATTCTACCCGAAGCGCCTTGTTTGACCTAACTGAAAGAATCTATGGCCGATTTCAGTTGAATTGATGATTGCCGATTGCCCATCATGCGCCGGCATGCTCCCCATCACCCTGCGGCAACTGGAGATCTTCACGGCCGTCGCCCGGCACGAGCACATCACCCGGGCCGCCGCCGAGCTGCACCTCACGCAGTCGGCCGTGAGCATGGCGCTGGCCGAGCTCGAACGGCAGATGGACGGGCCGCTGTTCCACCGCCAGGGACGGCGCCTCCGGCTCAACGACCGCGGGCGCCTGGTCCAGCGGGACGGCCAGCAGCTGCTGGACCGCGCCCGCGATCTCGTCGCGCTCCTGCGCGG
>JBJKRD010000327.1:0-8160 GCA_046704925.1 Opitutaceae bacterium
TATTCGCACGGGTTTAGGTACCCCCAGTTCGCCCTCGTTCCCGGCGCGGTCGGTCAGACGGTTTCGCTGAACGGCAACGCGTTCACGATCGTGGGGGTGCTGCCGCCGGAATTCCACGGCGTGGGCGTGGCCGACACGGACGAATTCTATGTGCCGATGTCCGCCCAGCCGCAGCTGATGGCCGGCTGGTCGACGACCGACCCCAACAATTGGTGGATTCATTTGATGGCCCGGATGCATCCGGGCGCGAACGTCGATCAGTTGCAGGCGGCGCTCGACGTGACGTTTGTCCCGCTGGCGGAGAAATACATGACGCTACCCAGGGTGGAAATCAGCGCGGGGCGGGCGGGTCCGGCTTACGACCAAGGCTATTACCGAAAGCCGCTCATGATCCTGCTGGGTGTGGTCGGGATGGTCATCCTCGTCGCCTGTGCCAACCTCGCCGGCCTTTCGCTCGCTCGCGGCGCGGCGCGGCAACACGAGTTTGCCGTCCGCGCCGCGTTGGGTTCCGGGCGCTGGCGACTGATCCGGCAATCCCCCACGGAGAGCCTGTTGCTGGCCATCGGGGGCGGCGGCGGCGGACTGCTGCTGGCGTTCCAGGGCAAGGCCGTCATCGCGCGACTGCTCGCCGGCTCGCCCGAGGGGCTGCGTTATGATCTGTCGCTCGACCTCACGGTGCTGGGCTTCACGTTCGCCCTGACGCTGCTTACCGCCGTGCTGACGGGGCTGCTGCCGGCGGGGCGGGCGGGGCGGGTGGACCCGCTCGCCGGGCTGAAGTCGCGCGGCGCATCGGGCCCGCCGCGCCTGCAGTCGGGAAGGATCCTTGTCGCCGCCCAGATCGCCCTGTCGGTCCTGCTGCTGGCCGGGGCTGGCCTCTACGTGCGCACGCTGGTCAAACTCGTCTGCGTCAATCCCGGGTTTGCCACGGAGAACCTGCTCCTCTTCCAGGTGAATCCGCGCGCCGCCGGTTTGCGCGGGCCGGCGGTGGCGGAGTTCTACGACCGGGTGCAGGCCGCGCTGGTAAAAATCCCCGGCGCGCGCGCCGTGGGCGTGACGCAATACAAGCTGCTGGCAGGCATGATGTCGGGCGGCGGGTTCTTCACCCTGCCGGCCCATCCGGATCTGACCGGCAAGCATCGGCCGCAAGCCCATCGCTTGAACGTAAGCGGGTCGTTTTTCTCCACCATGGGGATTCCCCTGGTGCGGGGTCGCAGTTTCACCGCCGCCGACACCGACGCCGCGCCCAAGGTCGTCATCGTGAACCAGAAGTTCGTGCAAAGTTGTTTCCGGCATGAGATTCCGATCGGGCAGACGATCAAAACCGGCGACACCGCGTGGCAGATCGTGGGAGTTTGCGCCGATGCGAAATACACCAGCCTGAAGCGGGACGCGCCGCCAACGGTGTATTTCTCCTACCGGCAGGACTCGACCGGCACGGCCTATCTGCCGGTGCGCACGAGCCTGCCACCGCTGGCGCTGGTCACCGCCGCGCGCCGGGCGGTTGCCGCGGTCGACCCCAACGTGCCGGTGGCGGACGTCACGACGGAAGCGGCGGTGCGCGACCGGAGCATCAGCCAGGAGACGATGTTCGCGACGCTCGTGGGTGCGCTGGCGGTCCTGGCCCTGCTCCTCGCGTGCATCGGTATCTACGGCCTGATGGCGTACAACGTAACGAGGCGCACCGGCGAGATCGGGGTGCGCCTCGCCCTCGGCGCGACGCCCGGGCGGGTGGCGCGGCCGATTCTGCGCGAGGCGCTTGCGCTGACCGGCGCCGGCATCGCGACCGGCGTGCCGGCGGCGCTGGCGCTCGTCCAGCTCATCAAGTGCCAGCTTTACGGCGTGGCGCCCTTCGATGCCCTGACCTTCCTCGCCGCCGCCCTGACCCTGATGGCGGTCGCCTTGGTGGCCGCGTGGCCCCCCGCCCGGCGCGCGGCCAGGGTCGATCCCATGATCGCCCTGCGGGCGGAATGAGAGGAACGGTAGCGAGCATCGAGTAGCGGGCAGTGAGCATCTCAAGATCACCTGTCATCCAGCCTTCCACTCTCCCCTACTCGCTACTCACTACGCGCTACCCGCTGCTCCAGGACGCCGCGTCGTGCCCTCCTCGACAAATCGGCCTCACGAAGCGGGAAACTCCAGTCGGTGATTCCGCTGGATCTGGCGGGCCCACGCTTCCGGCACCTGCGCCTGCGCGGCGTAGCGGGACCAGTCCACGACCGCGGCGCGAACCTGCGCGACGATGGTCTCGGCCCGACCGCGTTTCATCAGCGCGGCCCGGGCGCACGCGCGGAAATCATCCGTCGTGAACTGGTCGCGCTTCCCGTTCATCGTCATTTGGTGGGTGGCGGTCCAGCTCCCGGCCGGATTGTAGCTGTAAGTGAGGTCGAACGCCGGCGCCAGCGACCAGCGCCCGGTCCGGTCCATCAGGAACGCGATGTTCTTCACGTGATCGTCCTGGTTGCGGGCGATGATGTTGAAGGCCATCCGCCGAAACTGCTCCTCCACCGCCGCCATCGGCAGATCCAGCCGGCGGATCGTCTGCAACGCCTGCTCATAGGAGTAGGCTCCCGCCTGATTGTAGTCGAAATGGGCCAGCGCGCCGAGCGACTGCATGTGGAGCTTCCCGCCATCCTCGAGGCGGTCAAAGCGCCGGCTCATGAAATGCCGGCGGCCGCCCTCCTCCAGCAGGCGGCATTCGCTCAAGGTTAACCCGGCTGCCCGGGCCATGAGGGCGTAGGCGTACTCAACGGCGCCGTACCCCTGCGGGTCTTCAAGTTCCTTGTCCTGGTTTCCCGCCACGCCATCGAACTTCAGGATCCAGTAGCCGAAGCCCTTCCCGGCCGCGAGCTGCCCGGAGCGAACCTCGTTGGTCTCCGGATTCCAGGCGATGATCGCCTTGGCTCGCGCGCCGCCCGCGGAGGTGCCAACCCGCAGGATGTCGTTCAAGGCCGCCTTCCGTCGTTCGGTGGCGAAGCTCGTTTTCAGGTTCTCACGCCGGCTCAGAATCTCCGACGCCAGCGCGACCAGCGCATTGATCTCGATCTTGCGCGCCGGGCGGGGCTTCGGCCCCACGGCCGGCACGAACTCCAGCGCCCCCATCCCCCGCGCCCCGGTGTAACACAGCCGCTCGACCGCGTTGAAGCTCTTCGGCTGCCGGCCCTGCGTCGCCAGCCACGCGTTAATCAGCGCATGACCGAATCGGTCCGGCAGGGAATCGGCCAGCAGGCCCGGCAGGCCGTAGAAGGTCCTTTCGGGCAACTCGGAGAACACAAAGATCCGGTCGCCAAGCGGCATGGTGAGAGGCGAGACCTCGACGCCGCTCGCGGCAAATGCCGGGTCATATTGGAACGCCGCGAAGCGCTCCCCGTCCTGCAGGGAGACCGCCCCGATGGTCCGCCCCCACAACCTGACCTCGGCGAGCGTCATGTTTCGGACCCCCACTGCCATTTCCTGGACGGCGCCTTCGGTCTCCGGCCAGCCGAGGCCCGCCGGCGCCGCCGTCCGCGCAGACGCAGCAGCTCGATCGGGCTGGGCGCAGGTTCCGGGACCAGCAGATCGAAGCCCTCGATCAGGCCGAGCACCCGGCAAACGCGAATGAAGCCCGAAAGCTGGGTGGCTGCGCCTCCAGCTTCGAGGCGCTCGATCGTCCGTTTCGAGACGCCGGCCTGTTCTGCCAACCGGGCCTGCGTAAGATTCTTATTCAAGCGTACTTGGGTCAAACGGCTGCCAATCTCAGCCAAGATGGTTTCATCTGTGGATTGAACCTCTATTTTCATAATTCGTCATATGTGGCGATTAATATCAATAATGTCAATCTATTCGCCATATTGGACGAATAATACCTTATTCATCTGACAAGAACTCCAATCTGAAGCCTGACAACCCGTCGCCCGCGACGTTCACGCACTTTGCTCTTCCGTTCCCGTCCCAACGAAAACCCGCGGCTCGGGCCGTGAGACTCGGCGCGCCGGCAAGCGGCGGCCCTACATCCAAATGCCCGATCTCGGCTGAGGATTGCCCGCTTCATCGTTTTCGAGCATATCCCGATCATGAAATGCCCCCTGGGGTATCGCGCCAAACGCGCGGCCCGCCTGGCGTTTTCGGGCGCCTTGTTGGCCGGAGCGGTTTGGCTCGCCGCGTGTGCCCGGTCGTCCAAGGAATCCGCTCGCCAACTGTTTCGCAAGGCCTCCGGCGCCTTTGAGGACGGCAACAACGAAGCCGCGCTCGCCCTGATGGAAAGGGCGGCCGTTCTGCGACCCGACCAGCCTCGTTATCTGAGTGCCCTCGCCCGCCTCCAAGTCGTGAACGACCGGCCGCTGGATGCCATCACCACCCTTGGCCAACTGGCGACCATGGGGGTTTCCCTGGACGTCGAGCACGACGACGCGTTCGCGGGTCTACAGGGATATGCCGCCTTTGATGCCGTCCTCCGCCAATTGCGGGCCAATCGCGAACCGGTCGGGCCGGGCACCGTGCTGTTCGAGTTGCCCGGGATGACGGGTATCATCGAGGGCATCGCCCACCGCACCAAAACCGGCGAATACTTCTTCGGCGACGTGAGTCAACGCTGTGTCTGGGTTCGCCGGATCGACGGTTCGGTGCAGCGTTTTTCGCCGGCCCACGCCGGTTTGCTGGCGGTGCTCGGCCTCGCCGTGGACGAAACCCGCGGCTCCCTGTGGGCGGCGACTTCCGGGCTGCCTCAGATGGCGGATTACGCTCCCGCCGACCGCAACCGCGCGGCGTTGGTGGAGTTCTCGCTCGCCGACGGCTCGATCCGCCGCGTCGCTCCCCTCCCGGATGACGGGAACGGCCACCTGCTGGGCGATCTGACGCTGACGTCCGACGGGACCGTCTACGCCGGTGACAGCATCGCTCCGGTGGTCTGGCGATTGCGACCGGATGCGAAGCAACTCGAGGCATGGCTCAAGAACGACGAATTTGCATCGCTGCAGGGCCTGGTCGTCACGTCTGACGGCAAGGCGCTGTTGGCGGCCGATTATGCCAATGGCCTGTTTCACATTGACCTTGCCACCCGGGCCGTCCGCGCCCTCACCCCGCCGCCGGATGCCACCCTGGTTGGCATCGATGCGCTCGCGGCTGCACCGGATGAGTCGGCCATTGGCGTGCAGAACGGGGTCGAACCCCGCCGGATCGTCCGCCTGTGGTTCGATCCGATGTGGCGGGCCGTTGTCAAAGTCGAGGTGCTCGAACGCGCCCATCCGGACATGACCGATCCAACACTGGGCACACTGGCGGACGACCGCTTCGTCTTCGTCGGCGCTGCCGGATGGGATCGGTGGGAGGCGCAAGGACCGACGGATGCCGCGGCTCCGCGCGCCGTTCCGATCATGGCCACACGTCTGCTCCCGTCCGATCACACGCCGTGAGTTTCGGTCGCATGAAACAGATCCCGTAAACGACGTGATTAGGCCGGATTCAGAGGGTTGACTACCCTCGGTGCGGGGTTGTGTCGGCGGCCCGGTCGATTTATTCGGGACTCCACTTCGGTTGCCCCCGCCGTCCAGCTCCATTCGCCATGAACCGATTCCTTGTGCCCGTGTGCCTGGCCGCGCTCGCCGCGGTCTCGTGTCGGAAGACCAGCACCGGCGACATCCTTACTCCCGCCGACTCCGCCGCCATCGAACAGGCGGTCCTCGCGTGTCACGATCAGTGTGTCGCCGCGGCCGAGGCCCTCGATCTCGAACGTCTCTTCAGCTTCGTTGCCGAAACGGACCGGGGCTCGACGATTACCAACGGCCGCCTGTTCCTGACCCGCGACGAAACCATCGCCAATACGCGGCAGAGTTTTGCCGGCCTCCAATCCATCAAATATGACACGCGCGAACGGCACGTCGCCGTGCTCTCCCGCACGGTGGCTCTGCTCACCACCACCGGACAAACCCAAATCGTTACCACCGCCGGGCGATCCTTCGCGGCACCGTACGCCCAATCGATCGTGTTCGTCCTCCGGAACGGTGCCTGGCGGGTACAGCTTCTCCATGCCTCGGCGCCGCGGGCCCCCTGAGCCCGCGGCTCCCCTTCACCCGCTCGTCCCCCTCGATTCCCCGACATGAAGAAACCCGTCGTGCTCGATCCCCACGCCGGCTTTCCCGACCCCGGAAGCAAACCGGACGAATCGGAACTCCGCGGCGTAATCGGGCGTGGATTCGCTTCGCTGACCAAGCTCCTTACGGAGATCCGTTCCGCCCGGCCTGAGGTCGCGGTCGAATGGAAGTTTTCGCCGCGCGCCGGCTGGCATTTGATCTACCTCCGGGAGGCGCGACGACTCTTCTACCTGGTCCCCGTCCGGGGCGACTTCCGCCTTTCGCTGATTGTCGGCGACAAGGCCATCGCGGAAGTCAGGAACGGCCCGGTCGGGACCAGACTGAAAGCCGCGTTGACCACCGCCCAACGATATCCGGAGGGCACCGCCTTTTCCTTCAATCGCGCGACCCTGGATGCGGAACTGATGCTGGCCCTGCTGCAGGCGAAGATTGCGCACTGAGACCAGCGCTGGCGGGTTGCCCGCCGTCCTTCGCCGGGCGATGCGTCTTTTGGAGGTGCACTATGAATACCCGTGGCGTTGATTTTGTGATGTACCTGGTATCGGACCTCGCCCGAGCCGCCGCATTCTACCGCGACGTTCTGGGCCTCAAACAGATGATCTTCAGCGAGGAATACCAGTGGGCCGAATTTGACGGTGGCAATGTCACGCTGGCGCTCAAAGGCGGGGAGCAAATCCCGCCCGGGCATCCCGGCAACCGCCTGGCGCTGGCCGTGGATGACCTCCAGGCGGCGTTCCGCGAACTGAAACACCAGGGCGTGCGGATCCTGAATGAGCCGGCCGATCACGGATGCTGCCAGCATGCGGATGTATTGGATCCCGACGGGAACCTGGTGATTCTCCACCACCGGGCGGACGGCACCTGGGGCCAGGCGGCCGGCGACACCGAAGCGGACGCCGCCGCCATCATCGCGCTGGAACGCGCCGCCCTCGACCGCTGGGGCCGGGGCGATCCTTCGGGCATTCTGGAGCACTGCGCCCCCGACGTGACCTATTTCGACAACACGCTCGACCGCCGCCTGGATGGCCTGCCCGCGTTGTCCGCGCGCTACGAACAGTTGCGCGGGCAGATCCACCTTGATCGCTACGAGATGCTCGACACCAAGGTCCAGCCCTGCGGCGAAGCCGCGGTGCTCACGTACATTTTCGTCGGCCACGTGGACGGCAGAACCAGCCGCTGGAACTGCACCGAAGTCTATCGACGCACGTCCGGGGACTGGTGCATCATCCAGACCCACTGGTCGCCGACCCAACCGGACGAAACGTGACGAAAGGATCACCGCCATGAACTTCGGCTTCCTCATTTTCCCGGGCCTCGAGGAACTCGATCTTGTCGGCCCCTGGGAAATGATCTCGCTGTGGAGCCGGCGCCTCGACGGCCCCGAAACGTGCCTCCTGGTGGCGCAAATCCGCGCTCCGGTCGTCTGCGCCAAGGGCATGTCCCTCAACCCGCACGCTGCGTTCGACGATTGCCCGCCGCTGGATTATCTGCTCGTGCCGGGCGGCCAGGGCACCCGCACCGAGGTGGACAATCCGGCGCTGGTGGAATTCGTGCGCGGGCAGGCCCGCCACTGCCGCGCCGTCCTCTCGGTGTGCACCGGCGCCTTCATCCTGCACCGCGCCGGGCTGCTGTCCGGCCTCCGCGCGACGACCCACTGGGCTTCGCTGGAGCGCCTCACCGCCCTGGGCGACGTCAAGGTCACCCCGGAGCGGGTGGTGCACGACGGCAATGTCTGGACCGGCGCGGGGGTCTCCGCGGGTATCGATCTCGCCCTGGCCTTCATTGCCTCGGTGGCCGGCGAGGAGGTCGCGGGCAAGATCCAACTCGGCGCCGAATACTATCCGTCGAACCGGCTCTTCGGCGCGGTGCACCAGCAGCCGGGAGGCCCCGCCTACCTGCGCCCGACGCATCCCACGCCCGCGAGCCCCCACGCTCCATCCGCCGCCAGTACATCGCCGCCATGACAAGAATCGAGCGAATCCGGCGACGGCGAAAGCTGGCGCACCGTCAGCTGCTGGCGGCCAGATCGAAGGTCTACGACGCCTTCCTGCGGATGGAGGCGGCGACCTACCGCGAAGGCGCCCTGACCAAAAAG
>JBJKRD010000328.1:0-8248 GCA_046704925.1 Opitutaceae bacterium
AAGAAGAGACCCACGCTACGACGGTATCTCCGTCGCGCCCATAGGCGCGTCCTCGGTTCTTCCCCTCTCTTGACGAGGCGAAGTAGGATTGGGCTCACCACCAAGGCAAGCCGTCAGGCCTCTGCGCCTTTTGCGCCTCTTTGCGGCTGTCCTGAAAAAGGCATTCTCGCGGGTGAACCGCGCCGGATCTCAAATCGCAGACAAGACTTTGTTAGCCGCAAGAAGGCACAAGAAGAGACCCACGCTACGACGGTATCTCCGTCGCGCCCATAGGCGCGTCCACGGCTCCGATCGGAGGCAACAGCGAAATTTGCCTGCCGGATATAGCCCGAAGGGCGACGGCCGGCGCCTCTTTGCGGCCATCCGACCGCGGGCGTGCTGCGCCGGCCTACACCGGCAGGCGCAGGACGGCGAGGCAGCCGGTGGCGCCGCTGTCGCGGTTCCGCAGGTTGATCGACCCGCCGTGGTTCTCGGCGATCTGGCGGCAGAGCAGCAGCCCGATGCCGGAGCCGCTCGGCTTGGTCGTGAAGAAGGGCACGAACAGGTTGGTGGTGTTCGCGATCCCCGGACCGTCGTCCTCCACCAGGATCTCGAAAAACTCGCCGCGCCGCCGCCAGGCCACGCGGACGCCACCGCTGGTCTCCTGGGCGGCGTCGACGGCGTTCTTGATCAGGTTGATCACCACCTGCTCGATCTGCGCCCCGTCGATGTTGGCGGTGAGGTCGGGGCCGCCGGTCACGGCGACGCCCAGGCGCGTCTCCAGGGCCACGGCCCGGCGGACGAGCGGCGCGACCTCGGTCGGCGCCACGGTGGGCTGCGGCAGCTTGGCCAGCCGGGCGTAGGCCTGCATGAAGCGGCTCAGGCCGTCGGCGCGCGTCTCGATGATCTCCAGGCCGGACCGCATGTCGTCCTCCCAGTCGGGCGAGCGCGGACTGCGCTTGAGCATCGACGACAGGCTGCCGGCGATGGATTTGATCGGCGCCAGCGAATTGTTCAGCTCGTGCCCGAGCACCCGCACGAGGCGCTGCCAGGCTTTGAGCTCCTCCTCGCGCAGCGGCACGCTGAGGTCGGCGATGACCTCCCTGGTGTGGGGCAGCCCGCCCTCGCGGTAGGACGTGCGCCGCATGCCCCAGCGGCCGGCCGCCCCGGGGAACCGGGCGGTCGTCAGCACCCGGGTGTCGTCGCCCTCCAGGACTTCCTTGAGCCCGATCTCCTCGGCGGTCCGGCCGAGGATGCGCTCCGCCGGCGCCGCCAGCAATTCCTGCCCCGCCCGGTTCACCAGCCGCAGGATCGCCCCGCTGTCGAAGGCGAAGATGGCGACGTCGATTTCCTCCATGACCTTGCGCAGGAGGGCGGTGGCCTCGAGGGCGCCGAGGCGCTGCGCCTGCAGCACCGAGCCCAGCGAGTTGATCTCGGCGTGGACGTCGCCGAGCGGTTCGTCCGAACGCGCCTCGCGCGCCCGGATGGAAAAATCGCCCTCGCGCAGGGCGGACAGCAGGTTGGCCAGGGTCTGCAGCGGGCGCACGACCCGGTGCCGCGCCGCGGCGCTGAACCCGAGCCAGAAACCCAGCACGAGCAGGGTCAGCGTCCACTGGACCTTGGGCGTGTAGTCGCCCAGCCAGAGAAAGGCCATCGTGATCACGACGGCCGGCGCGCCCGCCAGCAGGGCATAGACCAGGATCTGCTGGTCGTGGGTGAGCCGGTGGTGGCGGGTTTGGGGCATGGGATTGGCCGCAAAAACGCGCAAGAGGCGCAAGGAAGCTAGACGGGAGTCAGGGCGTACTTGCGGACTTGGAGCCTTGGTGCACCGAAATTGATGAGGAGTCCATGCTCAATGCGCGACGCCCGCAGATAGCCCAGGAGCTGGGCCACGTGTTCGTCGACCAGCGCCCGGCAGGCCTTCAGTTCGACGACGAGACGATGGTCGACAAAGAGGTCGGCGAAAAACTCACCCAGAAGGGTCCCGTCCTCGTCGAAGACGCTCAGGGGATGTTGTTGTCTCACCGGCAGACCCAGTTTGCGCAGCCGATTGGCCAAGCCGTTTTCACAAACTTTCTCGACGTGGCCGTGGCGGAGGTGGCGATGCAATGCGAAGCTGGCCTCGCGGACTCGATCGCAGAGCGGGAAGATGCACATAGGGGAGTTCATACCTCCGCTTATGCGCATTTTGCGCCTCTTGGCGGCCAAAATCTAAAGTCCGTATTTTTCCAGCCGGCGGTAGAAGGCGCTGCGGCTGAGGCCGAGCTCCTCCGCCGCGCGGCGGGCGTTGCCGTCGCAGCGCGCCAGCGTCTTCTTGATCAGGAAGCCCTCGACCTCCTCGAGGCTCATGTCCTCCAGCCGGGGCGCGGCCTGGCCGGCGGTCAGCCCGAGGTCGGCGGACCGGATCACCTTGCCGGTCGCCATGAGCACGCCGCGCTCCACCGCGTGGTCGAGCTCGCGGACGTTGCCCGGCCAGCCGTGGTTCTGCAGGGCCTCGACCGCGCCCGTGTCGAAGCCGGTGATCGGCTTGCGGTAGCGCTCGACGTGCTGCTTGAGAAAATGCTGCGCGAGCACGGGAATGTCCTCGCGGCGGTCGCGGAGCGGGGGCAGGGGGATGGCGATGGTGTTGAGCCGGAAGAGCAGGTCCTGGCGGAACCGGCCGGCGGACACCTCGGCGGCGATGTCGGCGTTGGTGGCCGAGATCAGCCGGACATTGACCCGGTAGGTCTTCGACGACCCGACGCGCTCGTATTCGCCGGTCTCGAGGGTGCGGAGGATCTTCGCCTGCTGGTTGAGCGGGATGTTCCCGATCTCGTACATGAACAGCGTGCCGCCGTCGGCGAGCTCGAACCGCCCCGCGCGATCGCTCTTGGCGTCGGTGAACGCCCCGCGCACGTGGCCGAACAACTCGCTTTCAAACACGCCCTCCGGCAGGCCGCCCATGTTGACGGAGATGAAGGGCTGGTTGGCGCGGGCGGACACGGCGTGCAGCGCCTGGGCGATCAGGCCCTTGCCGGTGCCGTTTTCG
Organism: Opitutaceae bacterium; assembly: GCA_046704925.1. Classification (GTDB taxonomy): domain Bacteria; phylum Verrucomicrobiota; class Verrucomicrobiia; order Opitutales; family Opitutaceae; genus Fen-1467. Next base: position 3,008 of record JBJKRD010000328.1, read on the forward strand.
CCCACGATGAGCACGTTGGCGTCCGAGGGGCCGACGCGCGCGATGACGTCGAGCACCGGGCGCATGGCGGCGGACTGGGCGATGAGCACGGGCCCGCCCTTGCCGCGGAGCAACTGGTTCTCCTGCTCCAGCCGGCGGTAGGCGCGCATCGCATGCCCCAGCTCGATCTGGTTGCGCACGATCGCCACCAGGCGCGGGTTTTCCCAGGGCTTGGTGACGAAATCCTTGGCGCCGCGGCGCATGGCCTCGACGGCGACGTCGACGCTGGCCCACGCGGTCATCACCACCACGGGCAGCGAGGAATCGATGGTCAGGACCTTGTTGAGCAGGTCCAGCCCCTCCTCGCCCGAGGTGGTGTCGCGGGCGTAATTGAGGTCCATCAGGACGAGCGAGAAATCGCGCGCCTCGATGGCCTTGATCACCGCGGCCGGCGACTTGACCGTTTCGATCTGGTAACCTTCGGCCTTGAGCAGCAGGCGGAGCGCTTCGAGTACGTCGGGCTGGTCGTCGGCGACCAGGATGCGGTGGTTGGAGGTTTCGAGGGCGGCCATCGCGGGGTTGCGTTGCCGGCAGCATGGCGGAGGCGCAACGGCCTGAGCAAGCGGAGAGTGAGCGGAGAGGCTCCGCAACGCCGCCGCGCAGGCGGGACGACCCCGCCGTCGCGGACTTCAGGCGGCGAACCAGCCGTGGCGATGGAGGCCGGCCGCGGCGTGGCGCCGGACGATCCGCGGCGCGGGGGCCGCATGGATGACCGGCACGAGGGCGGGACGACGGCTGGAGTCGCACAGGGCGGTCAGCAGCAGACCGGCGGCGGCCGCGAGCGAGCAGCCGATCTCACCGGAGAAGATGGCGGGGGCCGATAACCAGGCGAAGCCGGCCACGGCGGCACAGGAAGCGGCGATGGCGGCGAAGAGCGGGAGGTGCTTGAAGTTGTTTTTCATGGCTGATCCTTCGTTGATGCCTCTCCTATTGCACGTGCCGTGCCAGCCGGATGGCCAGTTTCTTAGCTGCCGATTATCAGCAGGATGGAGATTTCGCGCCTGACGGGCGCCGGCGGACCCCCGCCGCTGCCGTTCGCTCACGGGAAGGTCGATTCCCGGAAATGGGATCCCGGAGGGCCCGGCGCCGGCTACTCGTACCGGAGGGCCTCGATGGGATCGAGCTGCGCCGCCTTGCGGGCCGGGTAGAAGCCGAAGAACACGCCGACCGCGGCGCTGAATACGACGGCCACGACCACCGACGTCGACGAGACCGCCACGGGCCAGCCCGTGCGCATGGAAACGAGCTGCGAGGAACCGACGCCGATGACGATGCCGATGATGCCGCCGAGCGAACTGAGGATGACCGCCTCGATCAGGAACTGCAGCAGCACGTCGCGGCCGTGCGCGCCGACCGCCAGCCGGATGCCGATCTCCCGGGTGCGTTCGGTGACGCTCACCAGCATGATGTTCATGATGCCGATGCCGCCGACGATGAGCGACACGCCGGCGATGGCGCCGAGCAGCATCGTCATCGTTTCGGACGTGGCGGTGGCGGCCTGGGCGATCTCGACCTGGTTGCGCACGGTGAAATCCGCCTCGCCGGCGGACTTCTTGTGCCGCTGCAGCAGCAGGTCGGTGATGTCCTGCTGCACCTTGTCGATCGTCTTGGCGCTGGCCGCCTGCACGAGGATGGAATTGATGCTCGGGTGGTGGGAGACGCGCTTGAGGTGGCTGGTGTACGGAATGACGACCGTGTCGTCCTGGTCCTGCCCGAACAGGTTGAAGCCCTTCGAGGCGAGCACGCCGACCACCTTGAACGGAATGTCGCGGATCCGGATGGTGTTGCCCAGGTAGTTGCCGTCGGGGAAGAGCTGGTCGGCGACCGTCCGGCCGAGGACGGCGACCTTGCCCACGCTGCGCACGTCCTGGTCGGTGAACATCGCACCCTCGCCCATCTTCCAGCTGCGGATGGCGGGATAGTCGGGCGACTCGCCCATGATCATCGTGTTCCAGTTCAGACCGTTGGCGAGCACCTGGGCCCGGTCGCGGACCTCCGGGCTGACCCCGTAGACGTTCGCGATCTCGCGGCGGATGGCCTCGGCGTCGTCGATCGACAGGGTGGAGACACTGCCCCAGCCCCCGCGCATGCCGCCGCTGGTGAAGCTGCCGGGAAACACGGTGATGACATTCTCGCCCAGGCTGGCCACCTGGGCCTCGACCTGCGCCTTGGCGCCGTTGCCGATGCTGACCATGGCGATGACCGCCCCGACGCCGATGATGATGCCGAGCGCCGTGAGAATGGAGCGCATGGTGTTGCGCCGCAGGGCGCGCAGGGACACGAGAATCGTATTGATGACGCGCATCATGGTCAGTCCGAGGTCAGCTTGGCCGCCGCCTCCGCCTCCCGCAGTTTGGTCATTTCCTGTCCGGCCAGGAGCCGGTCCGGGACCGTCGCGTCGCTCACGATGCGACCGTCGCGCAGGATGAGGTTGCGCTTGCAGTACCGGGCGATGTCCAGCTCGTGGGTCACCATGACGATGGTGATGCCCTGGTCGTTGAGTTTTTGAAACACCCCCATCACCTCGACCGAGGTCTTGCTGTCCAGGTTGCCGGTCGGCTCGGCGGCGAGGATGATCTCCGGGTTGGTGACCAGGGCGCGCGCGATGGCCACGCGCTGCTGCTGGCCGCCGGAGAGCTGGTTGGGAAAATGGTCCGCGCGGTCGGCGAGGCCCACGATCTCGAGGCTGCGCAGGGCGCGTTCGCGCATGTCATGGGAGCGGGCGCGGTGGTGCCCGTAGAGCATGGGCAGCTCGGTGTTTTCCAGGGCGGTGGTGCGGGCGAGCAGGTTGAAGCCCTGGAAGACGAAGCCGATCTTCTGGTTGCGGATGTCGGCGAGCTCGTTGCGGTCGAGCTGCGAGACGTCGATGCTGTCGAGCAGGTAGCGGCCGCGGGTGGGGCGGTCGAGGCAGCCCAGCAGGTTCATGAGCGTGGACTTGCCCGAGCCGCTGGCGCCCATGAGGGCCACGAACTCGCCCCGCTCGATCGCGAGCGTGACGCCGCGCACCGCGTGCACCGGCACCTCGCCGGAGTCGTAGATCTTGTGGATGTCCTCGATGTGGACGACGGCAGCCATGGGAATCGCGCCGGCCGGGGCTAGAAGCGGCGGAAGGGACCGCCGCCGCGGCCGGAGAAGGGATTGCGGGCGCCGCCGGCATCGGCGGACGAACCGGGCAGCGACACCCCGGTGACCAGCACGTCGCCCTCCTGCAGGCCGCCCAGCACGGCGGTGTAGATGCCGTCGGTGATGCCGAGGCGCGCCTGGACGGGCTCGATGTGCTGCGTGGCCGGAGTGGAGCCGACCAGCTTGTAGAGGGTGCGGGTGGTAACCTGGTGGCTGCCGCCGCCATTGCGGTCGCCGCGGCCGCCGCCGAAGCGGCTGAAGTCGATCTCGAAGCCGCGCGCCTTGGCGAGCTCCTGCGCCTTTTGGATCACCTCGGGCGAGGGCGGGCCGCTGCCGCGGCTGAACCCGGCCTCCCGCAGCACTTCAAACGTGGCGCGCCGCCGCTCCTCCTCGGTCATGGGTTTGGCGGCGTTGGCGCCGGCCGGGGTGCCGGGCGCGGCGGCCGGCTTGGCCGCGGGCGGGGCCTTGGGCAGGAGTTCCTCGGGAATGCGCACCCGCAGCGCGCTGTTGGCGATCCGCAGCGAGTGCATCGCCCGGTCGACCACGATGGAGACATTGGCGGTCATGCCCGGCTTCAGCCGCTTGGCCTCGTTCTGGACCTCGATGATGACGTCGTACGACACGACGTTGGAGACCGTATTGGGCGCGTTGCGGATCTGGACGACCTTGCCGGTGAATTGCCGGTTGGGAAAGGCGTCGACGGTGAAGGTCACGTCCTGGTTGTCCGCGACGCTGCCGATGTCGGCCTCGGAAACGGAGGCGTCGATCTGCATCTTGGAGAGGTCGGCGGCGATCGTGAACAGGGTGGGGGCGTTGAGGCTGGCGGCCACGGTGTTGCCGATGTCGCACTGCCGGTCGAGCACGATGCCGTCGATCGGCGCGTAGATGGTGCAGCGGGACAGGTCGACCTGGGCGCTGCCGACGTTGGACTGGGCGATCTTCAACTGGGCGCCGGCCTGGGCCAATTGCGCCTCCGCGGTGTCGAGGTCCTGCTGCGCCACCAAGCCCTTCGCCCGCAGCTCCCGGGTGCGCTCGGTGCTCAGGCGTTGCAGGTCGTAGTTCGCCTGCGCCTGGCCGAGCTGCGCCTGGGCCTGCTCGAGGCGGGATTTGTAGGTCGCCGGATCGAGTTCGGCCAGCACCTGGCCCGCCTTCACCGGGGAATTGAAGTCGACTTCGATCTTCTTGATCAGACCCGACACCTGGCTGCTGACGTTGACGCTGGTGGGTGATTGCAGGTCGCCGGTGGCGGTCACCACCTGCACGACGTCGCCGCGGGTGACGGTGGTGGTCGAGTACTCGGGTTGGTCGTCGGTGCTCCGGTGCCAGTAATACCAGGCGGCGGCGACGACGGCGATGACGCCGATCACGACGATCAATTTTCTTCGGGCGGACGAGCGGGCTGACTTGCGCATGACAAAGGAGGTGGGATGGTGGAGGGCGGCCCCGGCAAGGCAAGCCGCACACGCGGCCGCGAAGCTGGCTGCCATCGCATCGCCGCGGCTAATGACGCGCGCCGGGGAGGCAAAGTAACAGGGGCGGGCGGGCTTTTGTCGCCCCCGGTCGTCGCGGGTCCCTATTTCAGCCCGTAGGCCGCGCTCAGGGCCGCGGCCACGTTGGCGGGCACGAACTTGGACACGTCGCCGCCGTATTTGCTGACCTGTTTGACCAGGTGGGAGCTGGTGTAGCTGTAGTCCTCGTTCGGCATCACGTAGATGGTCTCGATCGCCGGTTGCAGGTGGCGGTTCATCAGGGCCATGTTGTATTCGAACTCGAAGTCCGACATGGCCCGCAGCCCCCGGATGATCGCCACCGCGCCCTGGGCCAGGGCGAAATCCACCAGCAGGCCGCTGAAGGTGGTCAGGGCGACGTTGGGAAAACGCGCGACGTTCGGCCGGATCAGTTCCAGCCGCCGTTCCGGAGAGAAGAGCGGCTTCTTGTCCGGATTATGGGCGATGCCGACCAGCACCCGGTCGAACAGGCGGGTGGCCCGCTCCAGGACGTCGAGGTGGCCGTAGGTGATGGGATCGATGGTGCCGGGATAGATGCAAAGGGTCATCGCGATCGGGGGGAACGGTCTGG
>JBJKRD010000329.1:0-3404 GCA_046704925.1 Opitutaceae bacterium
ATCTCACGGCGGGCGGTGCCATCCGTCATCGCCCGGCAGGGACTCGAACGCACGCTGGACATCCAGGCCTACCGCGCGCGGCAGCCGATCTCCCACCTGCAGGACGATGTGGACGCGGCGCTCAAAGGCCTCGTGTTGCCGTCCGGCTACACGATCAGCAACGAGGGTGAAATCAAGCAGATGAACGAGTCGTTTGCCCGTCTGGGCCAGGCGCTCGTGCTGGGGCTGGTGCTGCTGTATTTCTCGCTCGTGCCGGCCTTCAAGTCGTGGCTGCACCCGCTAACCATCATGTCGGCCATCCCGCTGGCTTTGATCGGAGCCGCCTGGGGCATGCTCCTCGCCGGCAGGCACGGATGCATGCCGTCAATGATGGGCATGATCCTGCTGGCCGGGATCGTGGTGAAGAACTCGATTCTGCTCATCGACTTCATCGCGGCCGCCAAGGAGCGCGGCGCCAGCACCTACGACGCGCTGGTCGATTCGGTGCGCATACGCACCCGGCCCATCCTCATGACCGCGGTCGGCACGGCCGTCGGCATGATCCCCATCGCCATGGAGTGGGCCATCGGGCTGGAGCGGCTGTCGCCGCTGGCCGTCGTAGCCATCGGCGGGCTGCTGGTCTCGACCTTCCTCACGATGGTCTATGTGCCGATCCTCTATTCGCTGTTTGAAGACGCGCAGCTTCGCCTGCTCCGTTTCGTTCATCGGACTCCGGCCACCGGGGTGGTATCCGCCTCTGTCTCGTGAACCCGTCGGAGCTTGAATCCGCATGAATGGCCAGAAAGCAACGTTCATGTTCGAAACCAGCGGCCAACCTTTGGTCCAGGGAGGTGCCGCAGCTGCCCCTCTCCGGCGCTTCCCGCCAGCCAGGCTCCTGGCATGGGGCATCCTGGCGGCGGCCGCCTGGCTTGCGCTATACACGGGTCTCGCGCCGGCAAGCCGCTGGTTCACTTATGATCTGCTGCATTTGACTCGCGGCCGGCATCTCACCGCGGCGGTGGAATTCTTCGTCTTCGAGACGCCCAAGGTGCTGATGCTGCTGACACTGGTGGTCTGCGGGGTCGGCATTGTCCGCTCGTTCTTCACGCCGGAGCGGACCCGGCGGATTCTCTCCGGGCAGCGCGAGTCGGTGGGCAACGTCCTGGCGGCGCTGCTGGGCGTGGTCACCCCGTTCTGCTCCTGCTCGGCCGTGCCGCTGTTCATCGGCTTCGTCACCACCGGCGTGCCGCTGGGGGTGACGTTCTCGTTCCTGATCTCTGCGCCGATGGTGAACGAGATCGCGCTGGTGCTGCTGTTCGGCCTGTTCGGCTGGAAGGTCGCCGCGATCTATCTGGGCACCGGGCTGACGATCGCCTTGGGGGCGGGGTGGGTGATCGGGCGGCTGCACTTGGAGCGCCACGTCGAGGACTGGGTTTACCGGCTGCCGGCCGGATCGATGTCAACGGACGATATCCTGACCTGGCCGGCCCGCGTGCGCGCCGGCTGGGAAGCGGTGCGCGACATCGTGGGGCGGGTATGGCCATACGTCATGCTGGGTATCGCGGTCGGCGCCGGCATCCACGGCTACGTGCCGACGGGCTTCTTGGCGGCGTTCATGGGCAAGGGGGCTTGGTGGTCGGTGCCACTGGCGGTGTTGATCGGCGTGCCGATGTATGCCAATGCCGCCAGCATCATTCCGATCGTGCAGGCGCTGCTGGGCAAGGGCGCGGCGTTGGGTACGGTGCTCGCGTTCATGATGGCGGTTATCGGCCTCTCGCTGCCCGAGGCGATCATCCTGCGCAAGGTGCTAAAGCTGCCACTCATTTTCGTCTTCTTCGGCGTCATCGCCGTCGGTATCGTGGCCGTTGGCTTCTTGTTCAATGCCATCATGTGACGAATTCAGCTTCCCATGAAAAAGATCCAAATCCTCGGCACCGGTTGTCCCAAGTGCCGCAAACTCACCGAAACCGCCGAGACCGCGGCCAAGGCGCTCGGCCTCCGCTACGAGATTGAGAAGGTCACCGAACTCGACCGCATCATGGGTTTCGGCGTGATGTTCACGCCCGCGTTGGTGGTGGACGGGCAGGTCAAGGTCGCGGGCAAAGTGCCCTCGGTCGAAGACGTAAAGAAGCTACTCGCGTGAGGCCCGCTGGCGCGGGTTTCAGACTCCGATGCCGCCGCGATGGACTCGGAGGCCCAAGAGCCATGCCGTCCCTTTGCGCTTCGCCATCCTGACGATCCTTGAATCGAAATGAGTGAATCAAAATCCAAATGCTCCTGCACCTGCACTGAAACGTCCGGCCCGGCCGCGCTGGTCTATCCCTGTTCCGGCGCGGCCGACACCGGCGAAATTGCCGACCGGGCTGCGCGCCGGCTCGACGCGGACAACACCGCTTGGATGTCCTGCCTCGCGGGCGTCGGCGGGCGCGTGAGCGGCCTGATGGCGAACGCGGCGGCGGCGCCCGCTTTGCTCGCGATCGACGGCTGCCCGCTCGATTGCACCAGAAAAACGCTCGAACTAGCCGGCTTCACCAACGTCCGGCATTTCCGGGTCACCGACCTCGGTTTCAAGAAGGGCAAGACTCCGGTGACCGAGGCGGTCGTCGCGGCTGTAGTCCGCCATGCCAAAACGCTCCTTTCCAATTGCTGAATCCATGAAACGAGTATTCCTCCTCTCCCTCCTTTGCGTGTTATTCGCCGGTCCGGCGTTCGCGGCCGAACCCGCCTCGGCTCCGGCGGCACCCGCCCGGCCGAAACTCATCGATCTGGGCGCCGACAAATGCATTCCCTGCCGGATGATGGCGCCGGTCCTGGCCGAGCTGACCAAGGAGTACGCCGGGCAGCTCGACGTCGTGTTCATCGACGTGTGGAAGACCCGGGGCGAGGCGGAGCGTTACGGCGTCCGGGTGATCCCGACCCAGATCTTCTTGGACGCCAAGGGCAAGGAACTCTTTCGCCATGAGGGGTTCTACGCCAAGAAGGACATCCTGGCGAAGTGGAGGTCCCTCGGCGTTGAGTTACGGGAACCGGCTGCGGCGAAGACGGAATGACTCGGTCCGGGCATGATGCATACATGAACCGGCAGGTACCGATGGCTGCAGAGCCGGCGCCCTCCGACAGGTTCGGGGCAAGAGGCGGCGGCAAAGAGTTGGCCGCCGGACCGCGCAGCCACGGAGCAGCGCCGCGCCGGAACCGGCGGCGGGACCGGCTGGCATCGATTCCCGCTGAAACGATGATTACTCGCGGCCTACTGCTTTGCGGCCTAATTTGGGGCTTGGCCTCCGGCTGCATCCGTCAGATGGCGAGGCCGCAGCAAGCGGTTGCGCCCGCGCCCGTCATGGCCGGCGCGCCGGAGGCGGCAGTACCCCTGCCGGCAGCGACCCCGTTTGACGGTAATCCCAGGATCCGGGCCGTCTATTTCGAAT
>JBJKRD010000330.1:0-3848 GCA_046704925.1 Opitutaceae bacterium
GAGCAGCGGAGGGCGCAGCCTCCGTCCCACCATCGATTAACACCGATCGGCGCCGAGGTAGACGTTCCGTCCGCCTGGGGCGGGTTTTCGATCATCGGAGAACGATGCCCATGATGGCGAGTTACGGAGGTTGGGTGTGGAAAGTTGGATGTTGGGCGTTGGACGTTGAGCGATGAAAGTTGGGTGTCCGCCGCTTACGCCATCCAGACCACCCAGCCGATCAGGCCCGCCAGCGCCACCAGCGTCACCGGCACGCCCAGCCGGGCGAAGTCGCGGAAGGTGATGGTCACGCCCAGCTCGCGCGCCTGTTGGACCACGATGATGTTCGAAACGCTGCCGACGATGATCAGGCAGCCGCCGAAGCTGTTCGCCAGCGCCAGCACGTAGGCCGTCACCGGGTGGGACAGGTTGACGACCTTGAGCAGCAGCATCACCGCCGCCGAGTTGTTGATCAGGTTGGACAACGCTGCCGTCGCCAGCACCAGGTTGGGCGGGGTGTTGAGGTTGAAGCCGCTGGCGGCCAGCCAATGCATCGCCGTGTCCCCATAGCCGGTCGCCTGGAAGGCGCCGGTGACGACGAACAAGCCCCCGAACAGGATCAGGATCGGCCAGTCCACCAGGCCCAGCAGATCGTCGGTGCGGAACTTCGGGCTCGCCAGGTGCAAGCCCGCCGCGGCCAGGGCGATGATCTCCTTCGGCAACGGCGAGAAGAACAGCGCCACCACCAGCACCAATACCACCAGTCCCTTGATCGTGTGCGGTCGGTTATAAGGATGGGCCGGGAGCGTCGCCTCCGGCGCCACCGGCCCGGCCAGCGCCAGATGCCGCCGCCACGCCAGCCAGACGATGCCGTAAGCGGCGCCCAGGGCGAACCCGACCGGAATGAAACTCCACACCAGGTAGCGTCCGAAGCTGAGGCGGGCGACCGCGCCGATCATCATGTCCTGCGGATTGCCGATCAGGGTCGCCGCCGCCCCGAGGTTGCTCGCGATGGCCAGCGCCACCAGGAACGGCACCGGGTTCAGCCGCCGGCGGAGCAGGGCCGCCCCCACGATCGGGGTGAAGACGTAGCAGACGATGTCATGATTGAGAAACGCCGACAGGCCCGCCGTCGCCGCCATCAAGACCAGTAGGAACCGCGCGGGGTGGCCCAGACCCTCGGAAATGCCGTTCGCCACCCGGTCGTAGAAGCCGCACAGCCGGAGCTGGGCCGAGATGACGAAGAAACCGAACAGCAGGAAGATCGTCGGCCAGTTCACGAAACCGACGACATCCTCGGTGGTCACGCCGCCGAAGATCATCAGGGCGATCGCGCCGAGCAGCACGATGCCCACGCGGTTGAGCTTCAGGCCCGGCACGCGGCCCAGGGCCACGCCCAGGTAGGTGACCGCGAAGATCGCGAGGACGACCGGCCGCGAGGCCATCCCCACGGCCAGGAAGAGCGGAACATTCATGGGGCGCGGTTCATGACCGGCGACGCCGGCGCGAAGCCCGCGGACGGCTCCGACCGGGAGGCCGGACTTCGTTCGCAGAAGATCGCATCGTCCTTGCAACATGGGCCCGGTTTTCGGGCAGCGCAAACGTCGACGGTGGCGGAGGGCCCATGTCCGAGCCCGCAACAACGCCGGCCGCGGATCCCGCCCGCCTTTTACAGGTCCAACCGTCACGCCGCCGCGCTACCCCGCGCCGCCTTGCATTGCCGCCCAAAACTGCTAACAAAATCGCGTCCTCTTGCCGGTCTCCAGCAGCCGCGGATTACCCCGATGAACCCCGTTGCTTCGCTCGTTGAGCAAAACCTGATCGGCCAGCCTTTGCGGGCCAACGACCGCGCGGAAATGCGCGATGCGCTGGAGGATGCGATTCAGCGGGCCGGCCGCCGCCAATTGCGGATCCGGGTGCCGCGAGACGAAGGCCTGATGCAGCGCCTGCCCGGGTTGCATTTCCATTTCAAGCCGGAGGTTTTCCTGCAGATTCACGGTCGCACGGAGTTCCGCCTGCCCAAGGAAACGATGGACCTGCGCCCGGGGGATCTCTGCGTCGTGCCGTCGGGCCTGCCCCATGGCGAAACCGTGTATCCCGAGGCGGACCAGCCCTTTCGCAACCTCGTGGCAGGGTTTTACAGCAACACCCTCAGCCTGCATCTGGCGCGCGAGGTGGCGCCGCAAAGGCCCGACATCGACGCGATCGAATTCTTCGACCTGCCGGACGCGCAGGAACTGGAGGGGCTGACCCAAAGCATCGTCATCGCGCACCGCCGCCAGGCGCCCGCCCGCGACCACGTCCTGCGCGGCCTGGTGATCGCCCTGCTCGGCATGTTCGAGAACCTCGTCGCCACCACCACCGAGCGGCTGCACACGGATTCGGGCAAGGTGTTTCACGCGAAGTGGATCGTCCGGGAGCAGTTCTCCAACACGAACCTGAGCGTCAAAACCATCGCCGAGCGCCTTCAGTGTTCGCCGGACTACCTGTCGCACCTCTTCCACAGCGCGACCGGGGAGAAGCTCACACGCTACATCCAGCGGATCCGGATCGAGGGCGCCCGCTTGGCGCTGGAATCGACCCCGCTGCACATCTCCGAGATCGCCTTTGCCAGCGGCTTCGACGACGCCGGTTACTTCGCGCGGGTGTTCAAGAAGCACTGCGGCGAATCGCCGCTCGAATACCGGGCGCGCCTGGACTCGCGCCGCGCGGAAGCCGAGAATCGGCCGAAGACCGTCTACTACGACCGGGTCGACTACACGGCCGGGCAGCCCGTGCCAACCGCGCGCGACGACGACGCGGATTGAACGGGCGCGGCCGCGTTAGGCAGACGAGGCGGTCACCGGGGAATCGGCCGCGGGCGAAGCAACGACCGGGTCCGGATTCGGCACCCGCAGCAGCGCCAGCGCCGCGACGAACATCGAGGCTCCGCCGGCAACCACGGCGGGCATCGCCTGCCCGCCGAAGACGTGCTCCACGATCGCGCCGAGCACCGTGGCGGCGACGATCTGCGGCAGCACGATGAAGAAGTTGAAGACCCCCATGAAAAAGCCCATGCGGCTGGGCGGGATGGCGTTGGCGAGCAGGGCGTACGGCATCGCCAGGATGGTGGCCCAGCCAATGCCGATGCCGGTCATCGAAGCGAGCAGGGCGTACTGATTCCGCCACAGGCCGACGGTCAGCAAGCCGAGGCCCGCAGCCACGAGGCCAAACGCGTACAGGGCCTTGGTGGAGATGCCGACCCGGCCGAGGGCGACCAGCACCATGGCAAACCCGAACGCCACGCCGTTGTAGACGGCAAAGCAAACGCCGCCCCACTCCACCCCGCGAAGATACTCGGGCGATCCCGGCACGCCGCCGAAGATCCGATGCGCGATGGCCGGGGTGAAATAGATCCACATGCAAAACAGGCCCAGCCAGGTGAAGAACTGCACGACGGCGAGGCGGCGCATCACCAGGGGCATGGACAGGATGCCAGCGATGATGCCCGCCGGCGCCGACCCGGACGAACCCGGCAACGCGGCCCCGGGCTCCGGCGGACGCTCGCCGGTGGTGATGATCGTGTAGAGGACGGCGCTGATGAACACGGCCGAGCCCAGATAGAACGCCAGATGCACCGAATGGGGAATGCCGCCGCCGGGGTGCGAGTCCGAGGCGACGCCGAACACATTGGCCAGCAGCCACGGCAGAGCCGACGACGAGACGGCGCCGAGGCCGATCAACAGGCTCTGCATGGAGAAACCCAACTGGCGCTGCTCCGGCGGCAGGAGGTCGCCCACGAAGGCGCGAAACGGCTCCATGCTGATGTTCACCGAGGCGTCGAGCACCCAGAGCAGGCCGGCCGCCATCCAGAGCGAGGAGGAATTGGG
>JBJKRD010000331.1:0-11915 GCA_046704925.1 Opitutaceae bacterium
CGTGGGCGTCTACCAGGTGTTGTTGTCCAAGCCGGAAGCCGGCGGCGCCTCCCGCCTGCCCCTCACCCGTCGCGACTGGTACACCTGAGATTCGCGGCGACGCGGACCCGGGCGCCGGCCGAGCGGAACGCCGCCGCCGGCGGTACCGGGCCGGCCGGCGAGGGGCGTCAATTCGCTTGTGGCCGCGGGCGCGCGGGCTATTCTGGCCGGCGATATCTGCGGGTCGTCCAGCCGCGGAGCTTGAACCGCCGGCGGCACTGCGGCCGGGGTGATCCTTCTCGTCCCGGTTTCACCACCGCCCCCGGTTGAGGGCGAGCGGCCGGCCGGTCTGCCATGGCTTCCCGAGAATCCAGCCTCGTCAGAAGGGAATCAAACATGAGGACGCGTTGGCTCCTGACGGCGACCACGCTCTTGGCGGTGATGGGGGCGCTCGCAACCGTATCATGCATCCGGCGGGCCTCCGCCGGAGCCTGGTCGTTGCCCCGGCCGGTCCGGATCACCGGCGGCGGCGATTGGATGATCCTCTTTCCCTCCTGGGGCTCGTGGGGGGGACTGGCCTCCGAAGGCGGCACCGCCGGCCTGCAGTGGCGCGACGGGGATTGGGTCGTGTGCGAAAAGATGTTCGTGTATCGCGCCAGCGACGGTCCGAACCTCGAGGTGAAGGTCGACGGGCAAAACCTGTTGCTGGCGGGCAAGGTGATCTCGGTGGAGCTGGACAAGGAAAAAGGGGGGGCGGAATGGCTCGCCAAGGCGACGAAGACGGAGCTGAGAGCGGTTCGCCTCCTGGCGCTGAACAATGGTCCGGACGCGACCTGGCGGGCCCCGCTCGACCGGCTGGCCGCCGCCAATCCCGGGGTGGGGCTGGTCTTTGGCGAGGGCGTCGATTGGCAGCGGGTTCTGCCGCGGTTCCGGCCGCGGGTGTTGGCGTTGGCCGCCGGGAAACTGGACCCGGAGCGACGGAGGATTCTGGCCGATCAGCGGCAGGTCGAGACGCTGATCATCAAGGGTGATGATGCCGGCAGCTTCGATGCGCTGATTCTGCTCCACGGCCTCCGACGGCTGGCCATCACCGAGTGGAATGTTGAAAAGGCCGGTCCCCTGCCGGCCGGCCTTGACCGTCTGCGTTCGATCATGATTCCAGGCGCGAAGCTGAAGGACCTGGCAGCGTTGGACGCCGCCCCGGCGGGAGTGGTGGAATTGTCGGCGGTCGATTGCGACGAACTCACCGACCTGGGCGCCCTGGCCAGAAGGCCCGGGCTCAGGACGCTCATTCTGACCGGCAGCAAAAAAGTGCGGGACCTGTCGGTTCTCGACGGTCTCACGAGGCTGCAATGGGTGGGACTGCCGCCCGAAACCACGCAGGATCAGTTCACCGCCTTTGTGGGCCAGCACCCGGAGCTCAGGATTCTGGAGTTGGTCGGCTGCCAGCAAGTGAAGGATCTGGCGCCATTGCGCCAGTTACCGAAGCTTGAAGGCCTGGTCCTCGGCGGCCCCGTCAATCATCTCGAGGTGCTGCGGGAATTGAAATCGCTCCGCTTCATCGGCGTCGACAAGGAGACGTTCAAGAAAAACCCCGACCAGATCGCGGATTTGCGCAAGGCCCTGCCGGATGCGCTCGTGGTGCCGGTGGGCGGGCTGTGCGTGGGCTCGGGATGGATCCTGCTGCTGCTCCCGGCCGTCGTGCTGATGAGCATGGTCCCCCGGCGCCCGCGGGCGGCTCCCGGGGGCGGCTGCCCGGGTTGAAGGGACGCCAACGAGCGAATCCGCCCAAAGGTCGTACGAAGCGCTGGCGGTGGCGGCAGGAATGGTCGTCTTCGCAGTTTGCTCGCATCAGCACCTGCCGTGGATCGGGCTCGGCGTTGCGGGATTGTTAGTCGCGGTGGGCGCCATCGAGCGGTCGCTGCGGCGGACACCGGGGGCGGCCGCGCTGCTGGGCGTGGATGGCTTCCGATGGAAAGCCGCAAGGTTCACCTTCGTCGGCTTGGTCGCGGGAGTGATCCTGGGAGCGTTGTACCGCCTCGAGTTGGAGCTGCCGTTGCTGCCCGGCGGCGGATGGGGGGCATTCGTCGGGCTGGCCTGCCTCGTCGGCGCCACCGAAGAACTGGTCTACCGGGGCTGGCTGCAAGGGCGGTTGCAGCCTTGGGGCGCGTTCGCGGCGGTGATGGCGGCGGCGGCCGCCCACGCCGCCTACAAGTCGGCCCTTTTTGCCTGGCCGCCGGCGCCGTCGGCGGTCAACGGCGTGATCGTCGCCGGTTGGACCTTCGTCGGCGGCGTGATCTTCGGCGGGCTGCGCCAGGTGTCCGGGAGCGTGCTGCCGGCGGTGGCCGCGCACGCCGCGTTCGACCTGTTGGTCTACGGGGCGGTGGTCCACGCCCCGTGGTGGGTGTGGGGTTGAGCCGCCGGTTGTCGCGGGCCGGCCTATGACCGCAGGGTGGCGAGGGCCTCGCGCCAGCTGGCGCGGGTGCGCAGCACGAATTCCGCCCGGCGGCCAAACACCATGCGGTTGAGGGCGAGGGCGAACCCGACGCAGGCCCAGACCGTGACGAACATCAGGTGGAGGAAATGCGGGGGCGTCGGCCAGCCGTGGGCGGCGTGCAACCAGGGCCACAGAAAGGTGAAGCCGGCGTAGAGGCCGGCGCCGAAGAGCAGCGTCGCGATCACCGCGCGTGCGTCGACGTTGCGGAACAGCAGCCCGGTGATGAAGGCGGAGAGGATCGGCATGCTGAACAGGCCGATGAGCTGCTGGATGAGCTGGATGATGCTGGTCGAGCCGATGTACGCAGGCACCAGGGCGATCGACAGGACCGCAAAGCCGATCTGCAGCCCCACGCTGAGCCGGGTGATGTTGCCCTTGGGGTTGATGTACTTCTGGTGCAGATCGCAAACGTACAGCGCCGCGGAGGCGTTCAGCACCGAGTTGTAGCTGGTCATGACCGCCGCGACCATGCCGGCGGCGAAGGCGCCCAGCAGCCAGTGGGGCAGCACGGCGCCCACGATGCGCCCGTAAGTGGCGTCGCCCAGCGGGCCGTAGAGCTTGTAGGCGCACAGCCCGGGGATGACGATGATCGGCGGCACCAGCAGCAGGCGGATGAGCGCCGCACCGTACACCCCTTTCTTCGCCTCCTGCAG
This sequence comes from Opitutaceae bacterium, assembly GCA_046704925.1. GTDB lineage: Bacteria > Verrucomicrobiota > Verrucomicrobiia > Opitutales > Opitutaceae > Fen-1467. The sequence continues at coordinate 3,130 of JBJKRD010000331.1, forward strand.
CGAGGGCGCGGCGAGCGCGCGCTGCGTGATGTTCTGGTTGGTGCTCCAATAATAGAGCTGGGTGTAGATCATGCCGGTGAGCAGCGTCGTCCAGGGCAGAAGCGAGTCGCTCCCGCCGAACATGGTCAGCCGGTCCGCCGGGATGCCGGCAAAACTCCAGTGCACCGCGTCGAGGCTCAAGACGACGACGACCAGGGCGAGGCCGAACACGATGACGCCGCTGTAGGTGTCGGAGATGGCCACCGCGCGCAGCCCACCGAAGACGGCGTAGGCCGCGCCCACGATCGCGATGCCGGTGGCGAGCACCATCAGCGGCACTTGGAGGCCGAACATCGTTTTGATGACCAGCGAGCTCGTATAGAGCATGATCGGCAGGAAGATGAACAGGTTGCCGATCAGAAACAGGATCGCGACGGTCGCGCGGATGTGATGGTTGTTGTACCGGCGCTCGAGGAGCTCGGTGACCGTGGTGCAATGGTATTTGTAGTAGATCGGCACGAAGACCTTCGCGAGCAGCACCAGGCCCAAAACGGCGGACAGCTCCCACCACGAAATCAGCAGCATCTGGTTGCCGTTCCAACCGACGAGGGTGTCGGTGTTGATGTTGGTGAGGGTGATGGAGCCCGCGATGAACACCCAGTTCAGCCCGCGGTTGGCGAGGAAGTACTCCTTCACGCCGTCGCTGGATCGCGGCGCCCGCCGGCAGTGCAGCCAGGTGATGGCGGCGACCAGGGCGGTGAGGCCGAAGAATACGGAAAGCTGAATGATGGCGTCGGTGCTCATGGGGGCGGGGTCAAGAGTGGCGCGAGGCCTGGGGGGCGTCGACCACCCTCGTCGGGTCACCCGGAACCGGGCAAGGCGTGAAAAAACGGCCAGTAAGGTTTCGTCGGTCACCGTCCACCCATGGGAATGAGCAGCTCCCTCGATCTTCGCGTTGGGCGTGATGGCGATGGAATCCGGCGCACCAACGGACCGCGGCCACGCGGAGCCGATTCCTCCACGCACCATGCCCGCTTCGATCCGGGATCGGACGCGAATAAAGTGCACGCCATCGCCGGTGGGGTTGGACATCGCACGCTTGGCGGTCGATGTGGAAGGCTGGGGCAACGCGGATTTTCCCGCGACTTGGCGAGCCGTTCTCGCCAATGGACGGCGATATTTCTCGTCGACGCTCTTTACAAGATTTCCGAGAGCGCATCAGTCGGCGGAATCGATGAATTACCAGCATGATGCGTGCAACGTTGGCCAACGACACCACCTGCCGGCAAGCGGTAGTGTCGGATTCTTTTACGCCAATTGAGAGCCGAGCCGGGGTCCTGCGAAAGCCACCATGGTTTTTAAGTGTATAACTGGAAAAGGGTTGGCGTCGGAATATTGAGGGTCGGCGCAATGCGGCATGATATCTGCGTCACAGCACCGAGCTTCAGCTGCCAAAGATCGCGAGAATAACCCCGGCGAAAAACCAGTCATGAAAACGGCTCGAGCTTGGCTTTGTGGAGCAGTGGCTTCGCTTTTGGCGTGCAGTGTGGCTCATGCGATATCGATCACGTTTACCGCCACGCTTTCTGGTGATAGCGAGTCCTCATCGTTGGCGACCGGCACATCCACGGTGATCTACGACAGCGTGGCGCACACGCTGAGGGTTGAAGTCACGTTCGCCGGTTTGACCGGCCCCACGACCGCTTCACACATTCATGCGGCCACCGCCGTGCCGGGGGCGGGAACAGTGGGGGTCGCGACGACGCTGCCGACCTTTCCCGGCTTCCCGCTCGGGGTGACCTCCGGCACCTACGACCAGACGTTGGATCTGACCGATGCCGGGAGTTTCAATCCGGCATTCGTCACGGCGAACGGGGGCACCCTGGCTTCGGCGGAGTCGGCGCTGATCGGTGCGCTGGAGCAGGAAAGAGCTTATCTCAATATTCATACCACGGTGTATCCGGGCGGGGAGATCCGGGGCTTTCTGGTGGAGAGCGTCCCGGACGGTGCCGAGACGGTCCTGCTGCTGACTTTCAGCCTTTTCTGCCTGTTGGGTTTCGCGCGTCGCCAAAGCGCGCAAGCACCCTAATTCAGGCAGAATGACACGGGCGCTGCGCTGGCCATATCAAGGGCGCAACGTTTCCACTACGGAAAGAAAGGGCGCGGCGAAAGTCGCGCCCTTTCCCTAAGCCGGAGGCGCGCGATGCCGATGGACTCCGGCGGGAGGATGCGCAAAATGCGGGCATTCCCGATCGAGAATCACTCCCGCCCAACCCCCGATCGTCATGCGCGAATCCCCGGAAACCGATATCACGCCCGGCATGCAGCGTTATATCGACAAGAGCCGCGCCTACCTGGCGCGGCGCAGTCAATACATCCGCGAGACCGTCAAACGCTGGCGTTTTGACACCATCGCCGTCCACGGCCTCTACACCGTCGAAGACGCCATCGAGGATTATCAAGGGTCCATCATCGAGCCCGTGTTCATGAGCTCGGCGCAGGCCTACCGCGATTCCGACGAGATGGCGGCGGCGCTGGCCTACCTGATTCCGACCTGGTGCTACTCGCGGATCGCGAACCCGTCGACCTACTACTACGAATGGACGCTGGCGCTGCTCGAAGGCTACGGCTTTGCCGGCGAAACCTCGTGCTGTTCGACCTCCTCGGGCATGGCGGCGATCATGACCGCCCTGCAGCCGTTCCTGGTGCACACGCGGCGCCACGTGCGCGAACCGCGCAATTTCGTGGCCACGGCCCGGTGCTACGGCGGCACCTTCCAGCAGTTCAAGGTGCGCCTCGAGCAGGAACGGGACATCGAATGCCGCTGGGTCGAGGACGCGACCAACCTGGACGATTGGGCGGCGAAGATCGACGAGAACACGCGCTTTCTCTTTGGCGAACTGCCCTCGAATCCCGGCCTCGGCTTCTTCGACATCCGGGCGGTGGCCGACCTTGCGCACAGCCACAATCTGCCGCTGGTGGTGGACAGCACCGTGGCCACGCCGGCGCTGCTGCGCCCGATCTGCCACGGTGCCGACATCGTGGTGCAGTCGACCACCAAAACGCTCACGAGCTCGGGTTTCGGGATCGGCGGCGCGGTGATCGCGCGACGCGGCATCGCCACCTCGATCCCCAACGAGCAACTCAAGGACGACTTTGCGCTCTACATCAAGTACCTGCCCAACCGCGACAACGGGCCCAATCTCCATCCCCTGCAGGCGGTCATCGCGTTGAACGACATGCGCACCCTGCGCTCGAAGGTCGACCTGATGAGCCGGAGCACGATGAAGGTGGCGCAATTCCTGGCGGCGCACCCGGCCGTGGAGAGCGTGCAGTACCTGGGCCTGCCGGACCATCCGCTGCACGATCTGGCGAGCCGCTACCTCTGGCTGGTGGATGCGGAGCACGACGAGCAATACGGCCGGCCGGTCAACCGCTACGGGCACCTGATGTCGTTCTGCGTGCGCGGCGGGCCGGCGGCCGCGCGGGCGGCCTTCGATGCCCTGCGGCGGATCTGGCGCGCCACGGACCTCGGGCGGATCAAGAGCGTGGCGACCATTCCGGCCATCTCCACCCACCAGCAGCAGGGTGAGGAAGGGCGCAAGCTGGCCGGGATACCGGCGAACCTGATCCGCCTCTGCGTCGGCGGCGAGCATCCCGACGACGTCATCGCCGATCTGGACCAGGCGCTGCATCACGCCCGCAAAGTTTGACCCGCGGCCGGCTCCGCCAACCCAACCGCGCCGGGAATGGAAAGACCCGGCGGCTCGTCCAGGGAGCCGAGGCCGTTGCGGGCCGGGCTGCTTGCGTTCGACCCCGGGCGGGCCCAGCTTGGGCGGCAAAGGAGCCGGCACGCAAATGGCAGCGATGGAACCGAACGCAGCGACCAAGATCGGGGAAGGTGCTTCACCGCCCGCGACCGGGCGGCGCCTGCGGCGGCCGGAGTTGCTGGCGCCGGCGGGCGACTGGGAATGCGTGCGCGCCGCGGTGGAGAACGGCGCCGATGCCGTCTATTTTGGCTTGGAGCGCTTCAACGCCCGGATGCGCGCCCGCAACCTGACCCAGGCGGACCTGCCCGAGTTGATGGCCTACCTGCACCGGCGCGGCGTGCGGGGCTATGTGACCTTCAACATCCTGACCTTCGCCGACGAACTGGCGGAGGCCGAGGGCTACCTGCGCACCATGATCGCCGCCGGGGTGGACGCGGCCATCGTGCAGGACGTGGGGATTTGCCGGATGATCCGCGCCTTGTCGCCGGACTTCCCCATCCATTGCTCCACCCAGATGAGCATCACGAGTGTGGAGGGTGTCGCCTTCGCCGAAGCGCTGGGGGCGAACCTGGTGGTGCTGGCGAGGGAGAACTCGCTGGACGATGTCCGCGCGATCCAGCAGGCGCTCGGTTCGGAATTCTGCGTGCTGGACGGCGAGGCGGCCGACCCGACCCGGAATGCGGAGCTCCCGGCCCCGGAGCGAAGCTTTCGCTCGGCGATGCCGCTGGAAGTTTTTGTCCACGGCGCCCTGTGCGTCGCCTATTCCGGGCAATGCCTCACGAGCGAGGCGCTGGGCGGCCGGTCGGCCAACCGCGGCGAATGTGCCCAGGCCTGCCGCCTGCCCTATGAGCTCGTCGCCGACGGCCGGCCGGTGCCGCTGGGTGACCGGCGTTACCTGCTCAGCCCGCGGGATCTGGCGGGGATTGATGTGCTGCCCGATCTCGTGCGGGCCGGCGTGGCCTCGCTGAAGATCGAGGGTCGCCTCAAGTCGCCCGAATACGTCGCCAGCATCACCCGGGTCTACCGGGAGGCGCTCGACCGGGCGATGGCCGAACTGACCGGCCGCCCGGTTCCCGACTGCGATCCGGCAGCGATGCGCTACGAGCTGGAGATGAGTTTTTCGCGCGGCCTGCATACCGGCTGGTTCCACGGCAGCGACAACCAGGCGCTGGTGCACGGACGCTTCGGCACAAAGCGCGGCGTCTTCCTGGGCGAAGTCGCCCGGGTTGGTCATGAGTCGGTCGCCCTGCGTTTGGCCGCGCCCTTGAAACCGGGTGACGGCGTCGTGTTTGACGCCGGCAACCCGGAACAAAAGGAGGAGGGCGGGCGCGTCTACCAGGTGGAAAGGGACGGCGGCCCGGAAGGAACGGCCACGCTGCGTTTTGGCCGGGGGGACATCGACTGGCGGCGCGTGCGGGCGGGGCAGTTGCTGTGGAAAACCAACGATCCCGCGCTGGACCGCGCGGTGCGGGCGACGTTCGCCGACGGCAGGGATCATTTTGCCCGGCCGGTGTCCATGGAGGTGCATGGCGCGGCCGGCCTGCCGCTGACTTTGCTCGTCACCGACGGCGCCGGCCACGTCGCAAGGGCGGAGTCGAATGTCCGGCTGGCGGTGGCCGAGAAACGTCCGCTGACGCCCGCGGTGCTGGCGGCGCAATTGGGCCGCCTGGGCGGGACGTCATTCCGGCTCGATGACCTCCAGTCACGGTTGGAGGGCGACGTGATGCTGCCGGTCAGCGAACTCAACCGGCTCCGCCGCGAAGCCGTGGCGGCACTGATCGAGCTCCGGGAGCGGCCGCCCCGATGGCAGGTGAATCCCGATTTCGTGCCGCCGGATTGGGGGGATCGGGAGGCGGGCCGCGGGGAGGCCGAGCTGATCGCCGTGATCCGCCTGCAGGAACAACTGGATGCGGCCTGGGCGGCCGGCGCGCGCACCATCTACTGCGAGTTCGAAAACCCGAAGCACTACCGCGACGTGGTCCGGCGCTTCCGCGAATTGCAGGCGGCGGAACCCGCCGCCGGTTCGTCCATCTGGGTGGCGCCGCCGCGCGTCTTCAAGCCGGGCGAGGATTGGATTCTCCGGCAGGTCCGGTCCTGCGAGGCCGACGGTTACCTGGTGCGCAACTATGACCACCTCCGCTTCTTCGCGAAGGACCGCCGGCGCGGCGATTTTTCGTTGAATGTCGCCAACCAATGGGCGGCGGAGCATTTCTTGCGCGGCCACGGCCTTGAGCGCGTCACCGCCAGTTACGATCTGAACGTGAGCCAGCTCGAGGCGCTGCTCCGGGCCGCGCCGGGACCGTGGTTCGACATCACCATCCACCAGCGCATGCCGCTGTTTCACATGGAGCATTGTGTCTTCTGCGCCTTCCTCAGCCGCGGCCACGACTATCGCGACTGCGGCCGGCCGTGCGACACCCGCCGCGTCGAGCTGCGCGACCGGGTGGGGGCGCTGCTGCCGGTGCGGGCCGACGCGGGCTGCCGCAACACCGTTTTCAACAACCGGGCGCAAACCGGCGCCGAGTTCGTGTCGCGCCTGCGGGATCTGGGCGCCCGCAACTTCCGGGTCGAGTTCGTCAACGAGACGCCCGGCGAGGTGGCGCAGACGCTGGAGCGTTACCGGCAGCTTTTGACCGGAGCCATCAGCGGGGCCGAGGTCTGGCGGGAACTCAAACTCATCAATCAGCTCGGGGTGACGCGCGGAGCGGCGGTGGACCGGTAGCGGCCGTGGCGCCGGCGTTTGCGGATGCGGGCTGTCAGCGGCGTGCGTCGGCGCCGGGAATCACGTGGTGCCACGCCGAGCGGGTGAGCCGCCAGTCGAGCTGATAGTCGGTCGCGACGAGAAGATGCAGCAGGACGATGAGCCAGAAGACCAGTTGGTAGGTCCGCTTGGAGGTTTTGTGGCGAAACTGGCGTTGCGCCAGAAAGGCGCCGGGCCAGCCCCCGGCGAATTCAAACGCATGGAGCAGTCTCTCCGAGGCGCGCCAATGCGAGGCCGGATCCATGGCGCTGTCCTTGTCGGCCCCGTAGACCGCATACGTCGCCAGCGAGACGGTGACGGCATAGCCGAGCAGCCACCGGTAGTCGACGACGGCCGCCAGGCGCCGCAAGGCGAGGCCCGGCGGGATCAGGAGCAGCAGGAGCAGGACGAAGTGCCGGAGGCGCAGGCCGCCCCGCCGACCGGGCACCGCGGGCCGCCGGGGCGGGGAATCAGAAGGCATAGAGCCGGGTCGGATTGTCGACGAGCACCTGGCGGCGGAGGACCTCGTCGGGGATCCAGTCCACCAGCAGATCGACGAGATCGCCGTCGTTGGGCATGAACGCGGCGTTGGGATGCGGCCAGTCCGTGCCCCAGACGCAGCGTTCGGGGGCGGCCGCCACCAGGGTGCGGGCGAGGTCCGTGACGTCCGGGAAGCGCGGCGCCGCCCGTGAAATCCGATAAGGGGCCGAGAGCTTGAACCAGCAGCGATCGCTGCGCGCCAGCCGGAGGAGAGATTGAAAGCCGGGCGAGGTCGTTCCGCTTGCCGCCGGGACGAGGCCGAAGTGGTCGATCACGACCGGAACCGGGAGATCCAGCAGCTGGCGGTCGAGGTCCGGATGCTGGTCGAGGTTTACGTAGAATTGCAGGTGCCACCCGAACCGGCGCACCCGCGACGCGATCCGCGGCAACGCGCCCAGGATGGCGGCGACGTTGTCCGGTTGCACGTGCAGGCGGGCCCCTTCGACCCCGTGGTAATGCAATTCGTCAAGCTGCCGGTCGGTCAGCGCGTCGTGGTAGAGGGCCACGCCGCGCAGCGGAAACCGCCGCGAGCGCAGGGCATCCAGCAACGCGGAGTGGTCGGGGCCGTAGGGACTCGGCTGCACGAGCACCGCCCGGGACACGCCGATCGCGTGCAGCATTTGCAGATAGTCGTCGAAGGTGACGTCGGCGGGAAGGTAGCCCGGGTGGGGGATCAGCGGATAACGCGCCGACGGTCCGAAAACATGGGCGTGGCAATCGCAGGCGTCCGGCGGCAGACGGAGTCGGGGGGCGTGGGGGTGGGGATCCGGCCGGGGATTGCGAGTCATCGGAGGTTGGTCACCAAACGGACGAAGACGTTCGCACAAAGACGGGCCGGGGCAACGCGGATCACCGTTGGCCCCGGCGTCGGGTCCGACCGATGACGGCCGCGGACCGGAGCGGGCCGCCGCCTAATGCCCGGACCACCACTGCCGGATCGTGTGGACGGCATCGTGGAACACGGCGGGCAATGCCTGCAACGCCTCGTGGGCCTGGGGCACATGCCGGTCGATGAACCAGAACGCGACAATGACCACGCCGACCGCGACGAGGGCGTCGACCGCCCAAAAGAACGGTGGCACAAGAATCGGCCCCCGCGCCGCGTGCCAATACCACGCGTGCCGCAACGCGCGCAGCGGCCAGGCGACGACGCTGATGAGCACGAGGAGAAGGATCAGCGCGACCCAGAGCGGCATGCCGGCGGGCGGGGCGAGACCGAAAACCGTGTGCGTGGCGAGCAGCGAAATCACCGCGAACAGGGCGATCACCGCCAGCGCGCCGCGCAGCAACGCCAGGAAGGGCAGGGTGATCAGCAGCATGAAGGAAGGCGGGGGTCCCGACGTCCAGTTGGGCGGTGTCCACTGCCGCCAGTGCTGTTGCCACTGCTCCTGCGCCCGATAGGCGCTTTCCCGCACTTCCTGCTTCAACCGGCGTCCCCAGCCGCGCATTTCGTGGTGGAACCGCCGCCGCCATTCGCGGTGGGCGCGGCGGTCGCCGCGCGTCCGCATGCCCTCATAGTAGCCTTCGCGGGCCCGCCGGATGAACTCCTGGGCGGTGGCGGCCACGCCGTAGGCGGCCGCCTTGTCCTCCGGGGTGTGGGCGGAGGGCAGTATGAACATCAGGATCAGGTACACCAGGATGGCGAAGCCCCAGAAGAAGGTGAGTAGCACGAACAGCAGACGCACGATGGTCGGATCGATGCCGAAGTAGATGGCGATGCCGTTGCAGACGCCGGCGATCATCGCGCCATCGTGGAT
>JBJKRD010000332.1:0-3015 GCA_046704925.1 Opitutaceae bacterium
CGCGGGGGCTGCGCCCCGAGCTTGGCCATCGACGCGGTCTCGGCCTTCGTCGGCAGCCCGGCGGTCTGAGACATCATCAGTTCGCTCGTGCGTGCCACGCCCACCGGCGTGCTGAAACCCTCCTGGACGTCCTCGTACACCGAGTTCAGGCCGTGTGCCTTCGTGTCGTAATGGCGCAGGTCCATCGCCGGCGCATCGGGCGACCACAGCCACACCGTCTCGTGCGCCTCGCCGGTCGACGCCCCCTCCACCTCGAGCGAGGCCGGAAAGGACTGCCAAAAGTTCTCCAGGCTCATCCCGAGGCCGCCAGTGACGTCGCCCACGAAGACGAGGCCCGAGGCGCGGTGCCCGGCTCCCGCCGCCAGCCAGCAACTCTGTGCGTTCGTGCGCTTGACGATGGTGAAACCGTCGGCGTTCGGCTGGATCAGCTTGTAGCCGTCCCACACCGCCCAGTCCGCCAGCAGATCCTGGTCCCGCTGGTCGACCTGCGCGATATTGGGCACGCGCCGGCCGGCGATCTGGTCCGGGTAATAGTCCGCCCCCCGGCCGAATGGACCGCCGTTCCCCGGCTTGGCCACGTAGCGGCCCCCGCGGCCCACCATCGGCTGCACCGGCTCCGACCACAGGCCCGCCCCCTCGCCGGAAAAGCGCACCTGGCGGTTCTGCACCTCCTCGCGGAACGGCACCGCGAACGTCACGCCCAGGCCGCGGACGAAATCCCGCCGCGCGTTTCCGTCGTAGGTGATCGTGTGCACCAGACGGATCGCCGTCTGGCCCGCGTAGAAATACAGGCGCACCACGAACGGCAGCCACTGCCGCGCGCCGTCCACGGCGGCATGCACGCCCGTCAGCTTGACCACCGCCCGCACCGGACCCGACTGTTCCACCGTCACCTGGGTCACCTTGCCGATGAACTCCCGGCGGGGCGCCGCCGCGGCCGGATCGCCTCCCGGGCCGTCCTGCAGGATGCAGACGAGACGCCCGTCGCGCGCGACCTCGCGTCCGTCCACCGCCAGCGACTGGATGAGGCCGCCGCCCCATTTGTCGATGACGGCCCGCAGCGGTCCCGTGTTGATCTGCCAGGTGGTGTCGCTTTCCGCGACCTTGACCACCGGTCCGGCCGATGCGACCGGGCCGGCCGACGGCGACAGCGTCAGCGCCGCGGAGGTCGCGGCCGGTACGCAGGTGGCGAAGCCGGTCCATTTGATCGATCCGTCCGGCCAGTAGGCCAGCGGCCACGACTGCAGGGGCAGCGATTGCCCGTTTGCCGTGGTCAGCGTGAAGGCCTGGTTTTTGGTTACCGTGCCGCGCGTCCACGGCACGCCCCAACTGACGCCGGCGGACCGCGCCGGCGGCGTGTGGTCCAGCCAGTGCAGGGTCACCGGCGGCGCGGGGGGGGCGGCGGTCAGCATAGCGCCGGTCCAAATGGCGGGCAGAAAGGCCGTGAACCAGCGGCGCGCCGGTCCGTGCGGTGGCGACCGAAACGCCTCGATGATGGAAAGGGAGTTCATGTGCATATCAAGATGGCAAAAAGCAACCCTGAGGCCGGCGCTACGATCGGGCATCGGATCAGGGGTGGAGTGGCGCAGCCGTCCCGGCGGCGACGTTGGCCGGAACGAAACCAAACCCGCGGGCGGGATGTCGGCGCCGAAATTGGCCAAACTCCAGACGCAGGCGGGACGCCTGAGCCACCGAAGCGGGTGCCCGCGTCACCGGGGGTTGCCCGGCGCGCCGCCGGGACGGCGGCATCACGATGAATCCCACCGATCGGTGAATGCGAATTCGTCGCGGCTCAGTCGAGCTCGAGCATGACGACCGACTTCGGCGGCAGCCGGACCTCGAGCCTGCCGTCCGCGAGCGACGCGCCCGTGAAGGCCACGGGGTGGACCGCGTCAGGGTCGTCGAACGTGTTGTGCGCGTTCATCGTCGACGCCGTGAGGACCCGGCCGGTTACGTGCGTCGCCGCCAGCCCTTCGAGCGTGCAGGCCACGGTCACCTCGTGATCGGGGTCGGCGTTGACCAGCGAGAGGTGCACCTTGCCGTCCTTGGCGCGCGAGGCCGAGGCGCTGACCGCGGGAATCGAGTCGCCCTTGTAGGTATATTGCGGGGTTTCCAGGTAGACCGGCAGCGACGTGGCATCCTGGTGGACCTTGAACATGTCGAACACCCAGTAGGTCGGCGTGACGATCATCTTCGGCCCGTCGGTGAGGATCATGGCCTGCAGGACGTTGACCATCTGGGCGATGTTGGCCCCCTGCACCCGGTCGGCATGCGCCTGGAAGATGTGCAGGTTGAGGCCGGCGACGATCGCATCGCGCATCGTGTTCTGCTGGTAGAGGAAGGAGGGATTGGTGCCGGGCTCCACATTGTACCAGTCGCCCCACTCGTCGACGATGAGGCCGACGTGCTTCTCCGGGTCGTACTGGTCCATGATCGCCGAGTGCTTCTCGATCAGGGTGTTCATGAACAGCGTGCGCTTCATGGTGTTGAACCAATCCTGCTCGTCGAACTGCGTGGCCGAGCCCTTGTCCTTCCAGTTCCCGGTCGACAGCGTGTAGTAGTGCAGCGCGAGGCCGTTCATCCGGCGGCCGACCATCTTCATGAGCACCTCGGTCCAGTTGTAGTCGTCGCCGTTGGGCCCGCAGGCGACGCGGTAGATGTGGTTGCCCGAGTAATTCTTGAGGTACGTGTCGTAGCGCCGGAACTGGTCCGCGTAGAACTCCGGCGTCATGTTGCCGCCGCAGCCCCAGCTCTCGTTGCCCACCGCCATCATCGGCACCTTCCAGGGCTGGTCGTGGCCGTTCTGCCGCCGGAGATTCGCCAGGGTCGAGGTCGTCCCCGAGGTCATGTATTCGACCCAGTCGGCCATCTCCTGCACCGTCCCGCTGCCGACGTTGCCGCAAAGGTAGGGCTCCGTGCCGATCTGCTCGCAGAAGTCCATGAATTCATTGGTGCCGAAGCTGTTGTCCTCCACCACCCCGCCCCAGGTGGAATTGATCATCGTCGGCCGCTGGC
>JBJKRD010000333.1:0-15023 GCA_046704925.1 Opitutaceae bacterium
CCTCCCCGGCCGTGGTGGACGCGTTGACCTGTGAGCACCTGACGAATCCCCTCGGCCTCGGCCTCCGGCAACCGCGGCTTTCGTGGCAACTCCGCTCTGATGAGCCCGGCGAGGTGCAGACGGCCTACGAGATCCGCGCCGCTTCGTCGGCTTCCGCCCTGGCGGCGGGCCGGGCCGATTTGTGGGACTCGGGCAGGGTGGCATCCGGCCAATCCGTTCTGGTTCCGTGGGGCGGTCGGCCTCTGGGATCGCGGGCGGACGTCTTCTGGCAGGTACGCGTGTGGGATCAAACCGCCGGGCCGTCGGCGTGGAGCCGCCCCGCCCGGTTCGAGCTGGGGCTGCTGGACCTCGCGCACGAGTGGAGGGGGAAATGGATCACGGCCAGCCTGCCGCGATATGACATTGAGCAGTCCGCCCTGGCCGGGGCGGATTGGATCAATGCCGGCTCGACGGCCGGTCAGGCCGCCGCGGTGCGCGTGCTGGTGGATCTTCCGGCGGGCGTCGCGGTGCGCCGCACGGCCGTCGACGTGGCGGCCGATGGACTGGTCACGCTTTATGTCAATGGCCGCGCCACCCGGCAGGGGCCGACCTCGCTCACGGCGCCGTTGCACGCGGACATCCGCGCCGCGCTGCAGCCCGGCCGGAATGTCATCGCGATTGAGTCGGCACCCGTACGCAATGCGATCCGCCGCGACCGCGGCGCCGCGGGTCGCAACGCGATCGTCGCCCGCGGACGCATCGACCTCCGGGACGGAAAGACGGTCGAATTCAGCACCAACGGGGATTGGAAGGCGGCGGTGGCACCCGCCGGCGACTGGTTTGCGCCGACGTTCGACGATTCCGCCTGGGCGCCGGCCAGGGTCCTGGGTCCTTACGCGGAACACCGGTCGATCTATTGCGACAACACGATCGGTCCGGGCCGATACCTGCGAAAGACGTTCGTGACCCGCGGGCCGGTGGCCCGAGCCCGACTCTACGCCACGGCCCTGGGAGTATACGAGGCGTTCATCAACGGCCACCGCGTCGGCGACGACCAGCTTGATCCCGGTTGGACGGACTACAGCAAGCGGGTGATGGTGCAGACCTACGATGTCACAAAATTGCTGTCGGCGGGGCCGAATGCGGTCGGAGCCGTGCTTGGCGACGGCTGGTACGCGGGTCGGGTGGGCTGGATGGGTCTGGCGCAATACGGCGCGGTACCGGCTTTTTCCGCCCAACTGGAGCTTACTTACGCCGACGGTTCCACCGAGGTGATCGCGACGGACGGCTCTTGGCAGGCGGGTGCCGGCGCCATCGTGGGTTCTGACCTGCAATGGGGCGAAATCATCGACCATCGCCGCGCGGTGGCAGACTGGGACCGCGCCGCGGATCTCTCCGCCGGATGGTCACCCGCGGCGGTGGAGCGCCATGACGTGCCGCTGGTGCCGCAGGTCGGTCCGCCCGTGCGGCGCTTGCGGGAGATCGCCCCCCGCAAGATCACCCGGGCGGGCGACAAGTGGATTGTCGATTTCGGACAGAACCTGGTGGGTCATGTCCGGCTGACGGTCCGCGGCCCGGCCGGCACCGTGATAAGTTTGCGCCACGGCGAGATGCTGAACGCCGATGGTTCCCTTTACACCGCCAACCTTCGCACCGCCCTCGCCACCGACACCTTCATTCTCGCCGGCGGCGGGCACGCCGAGACTTTTGCGCCGGAGTTCACCTTTCACGGTTATCGTTATGTTGAAGTGACCGGCTATCCGGGCCCCCTGCGGGCCGACGACCTGCGGGCCATGGTGGTCGGGTCTGCCACCCCCGCGACCGGCACCTTCGAAAGCTCCGACGCCGATCTGAACCGCCTTTACGAAAACATCGTCTGGAGCCAGCGCGGAAATTTCCTCAGCGTGCCGACCGACTGCCCGCAGCGCGACGAGCGCATGGGGTGGATGGGGGACGCCCAGGTTTTCGCCCCGACCGCCGCGCGCAACGCCAACGTGGCCGCGTTCTTCACGAAATGGCTGGTCGACGTCGACGACGCGCAGACGGCCCGGGGCGACTTTGCGAACTTCTCGCCCCGGGTGGCGGCGCCGCAGCCGGGCTGGCCGGTGTGGGGCGACGCCGGGGTGATCATCCCCTGGGTCATGTACACCAGCTACGACGACCCGGCTTTCCTGGCGGACAACTATGAGCCCATGAAGCGCTGGGTCGACTATTGCGAACAAACGTCGAAGGGTTTGATCCTGTCGGGCGGGGTGGGCGACCACTTGGCGCCGCGTTGGACGCCGACCAACATCGTGGACACCGGCTATTTCGCGCATTCCGCGCAGATTGTGGCTCGGGCTGCCGCGATCCTCGGCCGGACTGACGACGCCACGAAATATGCCCAACTGCATCGCGACATCGTCGCCGCGTTTGACCGGGCCTTTGTCGGCGCAGACGGCTCCATTACTTCAACGAGCGGTCCCTTCTTTCGACGGCCGGGCACGCCGGCGCCCAAGCCGGGCGAAAGGTTTGGCAACACCCAGACTGCCTACATTCTGGCGCTGCATTTCGACCTGTTGCCGGCCGATTTGCGTCCGGTCGTGGCCCGCCGTCTGGCTGAGGATGTGGAACAGGCCGGCCATCTGACGACCGGGTTTGTCGGCGTGGGGCTGATCTGCCCGACGCTCACGGAAATCGGCCGCTCCGACCTCGCCTGGCGGTTGGTGTTGACCGACACGTATCCATCCTGGCTGTTTTCGGTCAAGAACGGCGCGACCACGATCTGGGAACGGTGGGACGGCTGGACTCCGGAGCACGGCTTCCAGGATCCGGCGATGAATTCCTTCAACCACTACTCGCTCGGCTCCGTGGGTGAGTGGCTTTACGCCGGGGCGGCCGGCATCGAGCTCGATCAATCCAGCCCGGGCTACAAACACTTCGTCCTGCGGCCGCAATTCACCCCCCGCCTGTCATTTGTGAAGGCGTCGCTGAATTCGCCCTATGGCGTCATCTCGTCCTACTGGCACGCCGAAGGCAGCGAGATGCGGTACGATGTCACCGTCCCGCCCAACAGTTCGGCGGAGCTGACGCTGCCGGTGGCGCGAACGGACATCCGGGCGACGGGTGCACACGCCTCGGTTCTGCCGGCGGCCGTGTCACCGGGCGGTGTCGTGACCACCAGCTTCGCCTTGGGCGCCGGCATCTACCACTTCTCGTTTCCACGGTCGCGCCCACGGTAGGCACCGGCCCGGCGCCATGGCTCATGGTCGCTCCAATCGGACCGCAAGAGGTGCCGGCAGCGCTGACGATGAATGGGTGCGGGGCTCCGAAGCTGGCCCATTGACGACGGGGGGTTCGTGCTGTTCTTTCGTCGTCTTCCAGCCCAACGAAACATGTCCCCCGATCGATCCGACGGTTCCCTGCCGGCGCCTCCGCCGCCGTTTCTTTCCATCGTCAGTCTTCCGGTTTCGTCTACCGGCGCCCACCGGGCGGCCGCGACGGCCATGCTGCTTGGCATTTGGCTGCTGGTCTCCCCGCTGCGAGGCGCCGAGACCGGACCGGTGCCGCCTTCTCCCATGCCCACCAACCCATTGCTGATTGAGAGCACGTTGCCGTACCATCTGCCGCCCTTCGACCAGATCAAGGACGAGGACTTTGCCCCGGCGTTTGAGGCGGGAATGACGGCGGAGTTGCGGGAGGTGGAGGCCATTGCCGCCAGTCCGGAGCCACCCACGTTCGAGAACACGCTGGTGGCCCTGGAACGTTCGGGGCAGACGCTTCGGCGGGTGAACCGGGTCTTCTTCAATCTCAGCAGCGCCAATACCGACCCGGCGATTCAGCAGGTGGAGCGGGAGATGGCGCCGAAGCTCTCCGCCCAGGAGGATGCCATCCGGTTGAATGCCGCGTTGTTCCGCCGCATCGAGCAACTCTACGCCGAACGCGAGCGGTTGGGCCTGGATGCAGAATCGAAGCGTTTGGTCGAGCGGTACTACAAGGATTTCGTGCGCGCCGGCGCCAGGCTGGGGAATCCCGACAAGGCGCGCCTCCGGGCGATCAATGCCGAGTTGGCCACGCTCCAGACGAAGTTCAGCCAGAACGTGCTCAAGGAGACCAACGCAGGCGCGGTGGTCCTCGATGATCGGGCGGAACTGGCCGGCCTGTCGGCCAACGAGATTGCCGCAACCCAGGCCGCCGCGCGGGCGGCCGGCCGCGCGGAAGGATACGTCATCGGCCTGGCCAACACCACCGGTCAGCCGCTGCTGGCCTCGCTCGAGGGCCGGGCGCTGCGGGAACGGCTCGACCAGATCTCGGAAGCCCGCTGCAGCCACGGCGGCGAATTTGACAACCGCGAGATCGTGCTGCGCATGACGCGGCTGCGCGCCGAGCGCGCCGCGCTCCTCGGCTACCCGGATCACGCCGCGTACATTCTGGAGGATCAGACCGCCGGGACGCCGGCGGCGGTCAACCGGCTTCTGGCCGAGCTGGCCCCTCCGGCCGTGGCGAACGCGCGCCGCGAGGCCGCGGCCATGCAGGCGATCATCAATGCGGAACACGGCGGGTTCCAACTCGCTTCATGGGATTGGGCCTTCTATGCCGAAAAACTCCGGCGGGCGGACTATGCCTTCGACGCCGCGCAGCTCCGGCCGTATTTCGAGCTGAATCGCGTGATGGCGGACGGATTGTTCTACGCGGCCGAACGGCTGTACGGCCTGTCCTTCAAGGAGCGGCATGACCTGCCGGTCTACCAGCCGGACGTCCGCGTGTTCGAAGTCTTCGACGCCGACGGGACTCCCCTGGCGCTGTTTCTGGCCGACTACTTCGCGCGACCGGCGAAAAAAGGCGGCGCCTGGATGAGCGCCTACGTGCCGCAGTCGGGCCTGCTCGGCATGAAGCCGGTGGTGGCCAACCACCTCAACATCCCGAAGCCGCCGGCCGGAGAGCCGGCGCTGCTGACATTCGACGAGGTCACGACGATGTTCCATGAGTTCGGCCATGCGCTGCACGGCATGTTCTCCCGGGTCCGCTATCCGCGCTTCGCGGGCACGCAGGTGCCCCGCGACTTCGTCGAATTCCCCTCCCAGATCAACGAAATCTGGGCGCTTTGGCCGGAGGTGCTGGACCACTACGCGCGGCATTACCGGACCGGCGAGCCGATGCCGGCGGCGTTGCGCGAAAAGCTGCTGGGAGCGCAGAAGTTCAACCAGGGGTACAAGACGACGGAGTACCTGGAGGCGGCGCTGCTCGATCAGGCCTGGCACCAGCTTGGTCCCGACGCGGCGCCCGCCGACGTGCCGGCGTTCGAGACGGCCGCCCTGGGGCGGGCGGGCGTGGCGTTCGGCCCCGTGCCGCCGCGCTACCACAGCACCTACTTTTCCCACATTTTCGCCGGCGGGTATTCGGCGGGGTACTATTCCTACATCTGGGCGGAGGTCATGGACGCCGACGCCGAGGCGTGGTTCAAACAGCATGGCGGCCTGACCCGCGCCAACGGCGACCGGTTGCGCCGGCTGGTGCTGTCGCGCGGCGGCAGCGAGGATGCACTGACAATGTTCCGGGAATTTGCCGGGAGCGATCCGGCTGTCGGGCCGCTGCTGGAGCGCCGGGGTCTCGTGGCGGCGCCGCCGGGCGCCGCTGCGGGTCCGTGACGCCCCGTCCCGCCGAGGGGCGGTATCGGGGCGCGAGCCTCGCAACGAGGATTGCGTCCGGTGCCGGGAAGGTTCCTCATCGGTCGCCATGCGGTTTCCTGTCCTCCTGCTGGCGGCTGGCGCCGCCGCCACCCTGCTGGCCGCGGCCGACAACCGCACGGATCTGCTTTCCATGAGCCCGACGGTCGTCTCCGCCCGCGACTCGCGCATCGCCTACATGGGGCGGGTGGCTTTCGAGCAGGACGAGGCGCGCATGGGTTTTCCGGGCATCACCATTCGTTTCGTTTATCGGGGACCCGCGCCGACGCTGCGCCTGAGCGCCACCTCGCCGGACTGCTATTTCAACCTGGCCTGCAACGGCTGGGAGCCGGTGGTCATCCGGCTCCGCCAGGGGGAGAACGAAATCCACCTGCCCACGGGTGACGCGCCGCCGCAGGGCTGGCTCGTGGAACTGGTGCGACGCACGGAAGCCTGGCAGGGCCTGGCGGCCTTCCAAGGGCTGCTCCTGCCTGCGGGCTGCGACCTCCTGCCGCCGCCGCCCTGGCCCGAGCGCCGGTTGATGTTCATCGGCGACTCGATCACCTGCGGCGAGTATATCGAGCGCTTCCCCCCCGAGCTGGACGACAGCCCGCGCACCACCGATGCCGCGCGCTCGTTCGGCATGCTGCTCGGCAAATGGCTCCACGCCCGGGTCCACCTCGTCAGCTACGGCGGACGCGGCGTGATGCGCGACTGGCAGGGCCGGACCGACGTGGCCAACGCGCCCCAGTTCTTTTTGCGCACCATGCCCGACGATCCATCCTCGCACTGGGATCCGGCGAACTATTCGCCGGACGCGATCGTCGTGTGTCTGGGCACGAACGACTTCAATCCCGGCCTGCCGGACGAGGCGGTGTACACCAAGGCGTACGACGATTTCGTGGGAGAAATCCGCCGGGTGCATCCGCACGCCGCCCTGCTGCTGGCCGAGAGCCCGATCTTTGGCGACGAGCCCGGCACCCCCGACCGGGCGAAACGCGATCTGCTGCGGCGGGTGCTTGAAGCGGTGGTCGCCCGCCGCCGGGCCGCCGGCGACGCCCGCATCGCCGTGGCGCCGGTAAGCCATTTTCCGGGCACGCCCTCCAACGCCCACCCGCTGGCATTCCAGCACGAGCAGATTGCGCTCGAGTTGCTCGGCCCGATCCGCGCGCTCACGGGCTGGTGAGCCGGGCGGACATCGTCCCGGGGGTTCAGCGCGGCGGCAATTCCAGGGTGGCCCCGTTGCCGGGGCCCTCGATGCTTTGTAGGTAGAGACCGGCAACCTCGGCAGCCGGGCGACCCGGTGTGGGATCCATGCCGAAGGCGCGGAGCGTCTCGGTGACCCAGGGCGGACTGACGACGTTGACCCGAACGCCGCGCGGGGCCTCAAGGGCCGCGGACCGCACAAAACCCTCGAGGCCGGCGTTGACGAGGCTGATGGCGGCACTGCCCGGCATGGGGGTCCGGGCGAGCACGCCGCTGGTCACAGTGATCGATCCCCGATCGCGCACGTGCCCAAGCGCGATGCGTACGAGGTTGACCTGGCCCATGAGTTTGTTGGCCAGACAAAACTGGAAGTCGTCGTCCGAAAGCTGGGCGAGCGGCTTGAACCGGGCATCGCCCGCCACGCTGGCCACGGCATCAACCGTGCCGATGGAGCGAAATAGGTCGCGAATCGAGCCCGATGTCGTGAGGTCGACTTTATGGTGCGAGCGGGTCCGACTGGCCGCAATCACCTCGTGGCGAGGCTTCAGGGCCGCGACGACCGCCTGCCCGATCGTGCCGGTGGCGCCAATCACAAGAATGCGCATGGTGTTCCTTCTTTGTGGCCGATTCCCGACGCGGGAACCCTCGGGATATTACCCGGCCGGATCGAGGCTCGCAAGCGGCCGCCGCCGATCGCGACCGGCGAGTCCCGGCCGAATCGGGCAATGCCGGAAGAGCTTTCGCCTTTGCTTGGCGTCCATCTGTCGTCTTCATTGCGTCCAACATGAAGAGCCTGCCCCTGTTCCTGGTCATTCCCCTGTTGTCGACCGGTCTGATGCGAGCCGCCGAGACGCCGGCAAATCCGCCGAGCTTCGATGTTCGGGATTATGGGGCCAAGGGCGACGGGCAGACCAAGGACACGGCGGCGCTGCAAAAGGCATTGGACGCGTGCGCGGCGGCGGGTGGCGGCACGGTCGTGGCTCCGCCGGGCGTTTATCTTACCGGGAGCATCGTGCTCGGCGCCAACACCACGTTGAAGCTCGATCGGGGCGCCAGCATCGTCGGCAGTCCGGACCTTGCGGATTATCCGCTGTTGCCGTCGGTGCGCTGGGAAGGCGAGTTTCGCGCCGGCCATCGGGCGCTGCTAACTGCCGACAAGGCCGACCATGTCGCCATCGAAGGGCCGGGGGCCATCTTTGGCCCGCCGATCAGTCTGAGCTCGCGGCGCAATCCCCGCGGGCCGGTGCTGATCGAGATCAGCGACGCCAGCCACGTGCGGCTCGAGGGCTTCACCACCCAGTACGAGCGCCTGTGGTCCATCCACCTGTTGTTTTGCCGCGATGTGACCGCCCGGAACCTGGTCATCCGCTCGGTGGGCGCGAACGGCGACGGCATCGACTTGGATTCGTGCCGGGACGTCGTCATCGAACATTGCGACATCAACACGGGCGACGACGCGATCGCCCTGAAGTCGGGCCGGGGCTTGGCGGCGCAGCGCCTCGGTCGGCCGACGGAGAACGTCGTGATCCGGGACTGCTCCTTGTTCAGCAGCATCTTCGCCGGCCTGGCCTTTGGTTCGGAGATGTCCGGCGGGATCCGCAACATCCGGATCGAACGGTGCACCATCGGCGGCCGGCAGAACGGCATCTCGATCAAGAGCCGCAACGGACGGGGTGGGTATTTCGAAGACATCAAGGGCGAGGACCTGGCGATCATCGATGCCGGCACGTTCCTGGACATCAACCTCATGACCAAGGGAATCCAAGCCAGCGATCCGGTGCCGGGGCCGGTCGACCAATGGGCCCGCTTTCAGCATGTGAGCTTCCACCATGTCCAGGTTCGTCACGTCCGGACGCTGGTGAGCGCCGGAAAGATTCCGGCGGAGCGTCCGATGGACGGCCTGTCCCTGAAGGACATCACCGGGACCTGCGACCGCGGGATCACGATCACCAATGCCAACCAAGTGGAACTGGCCGGCATTGACGTCACCGGCTATTCCGGACCGCTGTTGACAACGGAACACGTCACCGGCACCGGACTGGAATCTCCCGGCGGGGCGGCGACGACTCATTGAGCGAACTCGGTGAGGTAGCCGGGTAGGATGTCATCCGGATCGAGCGACAGCTTCAAGGGCAGGAACCGGGCCTGATCCGGCCCGGCGTAACGCTCGATGCGAATCCATAACGGACGCCGGTTGAAATAGACCGCCAAATAATACCGGGTCACCCGCCGGGATATGGGCTGGATGGCCACGATCTCGGTGTCGAAGGCCACACCGAGATTCTTGGTGGCGGCCGTAATCCGGCTCATTGCCTCGGCGGCCAATTCGGTTTGACCGGGATACCAGACGGCGAGGCACGCTTGGGGGCCGTTCGCGACGAAAGCGCGCAGGCCTTGGAGGAGGACGGGATCGGTGGAGGGCGCCGCACGGACGGCCGGGGTCAGCAGGAGGGCGGCTGCAATGAGCAACGGGGCGGGACGCATGGCAGGTTTGGAAGTGGGGGGTTCTGTGAGGAGGATTGGGTTCCCGAGTCACTGACGTCGGGCAGGCCGCGGCCGTTTCGGCGGAGTGCGGTGGTCCGGGTCGGGCTGGCAACCGGGCATCTGGCCGCCGGGCTGGCTCCCGGCCGGGAACTGGTTCCTAATGGCGGATCATGGCGTCACCTGATTCACCGGCCGACCCCGCTTCGGCGCGAGAGCCGGGTGATCTCGTCGACGCGGGGATCTACGCGACGCCGTCCGAGGGCTTCGCCCACGGTCTGGTCGTGCTCGCGATGGGCGAGCCCTATTGCCTCCTGCCGTCGGCGGCCGGCTTTCGCCTGTTGGTGGAGCCGGCCGTGCTGGACGAGGTGCGGGAGCAACTCGCGTGCTATGATCGCGAGAGCGCAGACTGGCCGCCGCGGCCCGTGGTCGAGGCCGGCCCGGGCCACGGGCTGGATCTCTTCACTCCGCTCCTCTGGGGCCTGCTGGTGATGGCGGTGTTCTGGGCGCAACGCCGGTGGCCCGGACGCCTGGAGGCGGTCGGGGTGCTGGATTCGCGGGCGGTGTTCGACCGCGGCGAATGGTGGCGTCCGATCACCGCATTGTTCCTCCATGCCGGTGTCGGCCATCTGACCTCGAATCTGCTCAGCGGGGTCCCGGTATTCGCGGCGGTGGTCACGACCTTGGGCCGGGCGCGGGGCTGGCTGTTGCTGGGGTTGGCCGCGGTCGCGGGCAATTTCGCCATCGCGGCGGTGAATTATCCGGGCCCCTACGAGTCGCTGGGAGCGTCGACGGCCATATTTGCCGGGTTTGGATTGCTGACCGGCCGGGCGGTGCGGGTGCTCCGCCGGCCGGGCCGCGTCCACCCCTGGCGCGCCGTGCTGGTGCCCCTGGCGGCGGGGGTGGCGTTGCTGGGCCTGCTCGGAACGGGTGGCGTGCATACGGATGTGGGCGCGCATGTGGCCGGCTTCAGCGTCGGCCTCATCCTCGGCTTCGCCGCGGCCCGGGAATTTCCTTGAGACTCCGGGCAAACTGTGGGGCGGGATTGCCACGCCGGGACCGGGCGCCAAGTATCGTCGTTTGTCATGAATGCCGCCCCGGATGAAATCCTGCTGGATGCCGTGGAAACGCGCGTGGTCGGTGCGTTGATGGAGAAGGAGACCACCACTCCCGACTACTACCCCCTCTCACTCAACGCCCTGGTCAATGCGTGCAACCAGGCGTCCAACCGGGACCCGGTGACGGCGTACGACGAGGACACGGTACGGCGGGCGCTGGCGGCGCTGCGGGAGAAGAAGCTGGTTTATGTGTTCGAGGGCGCGGCCAACCGCGTGGCCAAATTCGGGCACAAAGTGGGCGAGGTTTTCGGGCTCTCCCGTCCGGAAATGGCCACGTTGTATGTGCTGCTGCTGCGCGGCCCGCAGACCGTGGGTGAGATCCGCGGGCGCTCCGTCCGCCTCCACGATTTCGCCGACTTGGGCGGGGTCGAGACCACCCTCCAGGCCCTCGCCGTCCGCCAACCCCGACCGCTGGTGACCCGATTGCCGCGGCAGATCGGATTCAAGGAGTCGCGCTATGCGCACCTGTTGGGCGGTCCGCCGACGGTGGAGGCGGTCAGGGCGGCTCCCCTGCCGGTGGCGGTTCCGACGGCCGGTGCGATTGACCGCCTCGACCGGCTGGAGGCGGAACTCGCCGCCCTGCGGCGCGAACTGGACGAAGTGAAGGCGCGACTGACCGGCCCGGCCCGGCCCGATGGGTAGCCCGCGGGTTCGCCAGCTTGGGCGGGGGACGGACGCGGCCAGATTCGGCGGGGCCGCCAGTCGCGCTTGCCAGGAGGGCGGTGGATAGGGTTGGCTAACCCTGCGCATGCGCGAAGTCCTGTTTCTTTGCACCGGGAACTACTACCGGAGCCGCTACGCCGAAGCGCTGTTCAACCACGAGACGGCAAAGCGGGGACTGGATTGGCGTGCATTCTCGCGGGGGCTGGCCATCCATCTCGCGCCGCCCGGTGGTCTTTCGCCCCATACCACCCTGCGGCTGCTGGAGCGGCGGATTGCGCGCGGACATACGGGAGCGAATCCCGTCCAGGCCAGCGAGGAGGATTTCCAACGGGCCACACGGATCGTCGCGCTCAAGCGGTCGGAGCACCGGCCGATGTTGAACCGCCTGCATCCTGCCTGGGAAAAGAAGGTGGAATATTGGGAGATCAGCGACCTGGACGGTGCGCTCCCCGAAGATACGCTGGCGTCGATCGAGGCGCATGTGCGGGTTTTGCTTGCGGAGTTGGAGAAGAACCGGCCGCAGACGAAAACGGACGCAACGCCGGGATTGACCTAGGTTCTTTCGGGCCGGCGGGACGTGGTTCTCGGCCGGATCCTCAATCGGTGTGCTCACCGTTTGAACACCTGGCCGGCGCCATCCGGACTGTTCCTGCCGCCGCCATGCCGCAGCTCGTTGTCCCGGCGCAGTCACCCCCCACAACGACGGTTTACTCCGCGTCCGGAGTGGCCGGCGGCTTCCGGCCGGTCAACGCCGTCTGTTCCGCGGCCACCAGCAGGTCGTACATGGCGGAGGCGTCGGCGGCGGCGAGCAAACGCGGGACAACGTCGGTGTCATGGATGGTCAGACACAGGCGGGCCAGGGTGTGCAGGTGCAGCCGCTCCTCCTGGCAGCAGACGAGGAAGAATAGCCAGGTGGGGCAGCCGTCGGGCGCACCGAAGTGGATTTCCTGGACGGTGCGACCCAGCACCAGGAACGATCCCTCGAACCGATAGGGCTGCTGATTCCGGCAGTGCAGCAGCGCGATCCCGCCGGGCAGGGCGGTCGAACAAATCTGCTCCCGCGCCAGCACGCTGGCCAGCAGTTCCGCCGGATCGTTCACGCGGCCGGTTTTCTCCGCGAAGGCGATCAGATCGCGCACCACCGATTTCATCGTCTTCGATGTCAGGGCGGTGGCGATGTAATCCGGACGCAGCAGTTCCGGAATCAGCGCGTCCTTTTTCAGAATCGCGTGCGCATGGCGGGTGGACCGCTGGTGGAAGGCGGCCAGGCGTTTGGGAGGCAGGCCCAGAACACGCTGCGAAGCCCAGGCGTCAAGGTCGCCGCGGAGGAAGACCACGCGCCCGCCCCGACGTTCATGCGGAACGTCGGAGGTCTTGAGCAACTGGTCCAACTCGCTGCGCGTGAGATGCAGGTAGTCGGCCGCCTCGGCGAATTCGAAGGTCCGGTACGGCATCGCGAAAACCTACCATCAGCGGACGGGTCGATAAAGAATCCAACCCCGCGGCGGCCGCCCGGCGCTAGCGGCCCCGCATGTGGGGCATCGACCGCGGCGCCTGGTGCGGACGGAAGCCGCCGCCCTTGAGCAGGTGGCCGACTTCGCGGTTGCGCTTCAATTCGGCGGCGCGCGCCTGCCTCTGCTTCCAGGTCTCCGCGGATGGCGCCGGCTCGGATGGTTTGGACGGAGGTGGATTTTCCATGGATTTACCCTCGGCTGTTCCGTTCCGGCGAATGCCGGATTATCGACGGAACCGGATGTTAAGGCGCCGACGGCACCGAATCACCAAAAAACGCTTCCCGGGGACGATCCGGGCCCGTCTCAACGATTGCGTGCCGGTGCGGCAAGGCTAGGCTGCCCGCCATGGCGACCATGCACAGAGCTGGGCTCACTCGGCGGGGTTTCCTGGGCGGAATGGCCGGGGCGTTGGCAGCCGCGTCGCTGCCGAAGGGTTTGCGGGCGCAGCCGGCACCCGCGGCCCGCCGTCCGAACGTGCTCTTCATCATGTCGGACGACATGCGCGTAGAGCTGGGCTGCTATGCCAGCATGTTCGGGGCCCGGACGCCCCATCTGGACGCGCTCGCCCGGGCCGGCGTCCGGTTCGATCGAAACTACTGCCAGTTTCCGCTGTGCAATCCGTCGCGGGCCTCGCTGCTGACCGGCCGGAACCCGACGACCACCGGCGTGCTGGG
Source organism: Opitutaceae bacterium (assembly GCA_046704925.1). Taxonomy (GTDB): domain Bacteria; phylum Verrucomicrobiota; class Verrucomicrobiia; order Opitutales; family Opitutaceae; genus Fen-1467. The sequence continues at coordinate 13,281 of JBJKRD010000333.1, forward strand.
GAACCGGACGGATTTCCGGATCAACCATCCGGACTGGACGAGTCTGCCGCAGTTGTTCCGCGAACACGGGTATGTATCCGTGCGGATCGGCAAAATCTACCATGGCGGGATCGACGATCCCAAGGCGTGGACGGTGGGAGGCGGCGCGCCCGAAGGGGACGGAGGTGCGGGCGGGCAAACACTGGTCATTCCGCGGCACGCGGTCGGCGGTCGCCCCGATTACGATCCACCGCCGCTCGAACAGGACAGCCGGCGGGCTGCCCACTCCGATCGCATCGTGGTGCTGGACGGCAATGGCGAGGGTCATCCGGACTATCATACGGCCGATCGCACCATCGAGGCCCTGCGCGAATACCGGGACCGGCCGTTCTTCATCGGTTGCGGCTTCGTGAAGCCCCACAGCCCACCATGCGCCCCCCGGTCGTTTCTCGACCACTACGATGCTGACCAGATCAGGCTCACGCCGGACTTCGCCCCGTGGCCGATCGTGCCGCCGGGCTTTCCCAGCGCGGCCATTCGCAAACGCAACGCCGATCTTTTCATCGGCCGCGGCGCCACGGAAGCGGAGGCGCGCCAGGTCATCCGCGCGTACATCGCGTCGATCTCCTGGGTGGATTGGAACGTGGGGCGCGTCCTCGCGGAACTCGACCGTCTCGGCCTGCGGGAGAACACCATCATCGTCTTCGCGGTGGATCACGGTTACCAACTTGGCGAGAAGGGCAAGTGGTCAAAGGCGGGCTCGCTGTTCGAAATGGGCACGCGGGTGCCGTTGCTGATCGCGGCGCCGGGCATCCGGGGCAACGGCCGGGCTTGTCCGCGCATCGTGCAGTCGCTGGACATCTATCCGACGCTGGCCGAGTTGTGCGGGCTGCCGGCGCCGGCGGGCCTGGAGGGGAAAAGCCTCGGCCGGCTGCTGGACGATCCGCAGGCCGTGTGGAACGAACCGGCTTTCAGCGTGTGGAGCGAAGATGGCGCCACCCTGCACGGGGTGGCTGTGCGCACCGCCGACTGGCGCTATGCCGAATTCGGGCCGAATGGTCGGGAGGGCGCGATGCTCTTCGATCCGCGGGCCGATCCGCTGGAAATGTCCAACCTGGCGAATGACCCGGGGCACAAGGAGGTGTGCGCCGAGCTTTCGGCGCTCACCCGGCGCTATGCCGCCCGGCTGGGGCGGGCCGGAACCTGACGGGCCGGCGGATTTCGGCGGCGACATCGGGGTGGCGCCGGCACAAGCCTGATCCATGTGGCTCAAACTCTGGCGCGAATGGCGGGTCGGGTGCCCCCGATGGGCGCGGGACCTCGGACTGGCCCGGGAACATGCGGCGATCGCCGGACGGCACGGCCGGGTGCGGTCCGGCTGGGCTTCGCATCTGGCCGCGAGCCGGGAGGCGATCGAACGGGGTCGTGCGCGCTGCCGCGGATTTGACCGCGCGTTGGTCATCGGGGCGGGCGATTGTCTCGACGTGCCGGTGGCGGAGTTGGCGGCGGCTTTTGCGCAGGTGGTGCTGGCGGATGTGATCGTCAGCCCGGCCCTGCGGCGCCTGGCGCGGAGATATCGCGGCCGGGTGATCTGGGTGCATTGGGACGCCACCGGTGCGCTGGCGCGGCTGGCCGAAGTCCGGGATACGATCCAACCGACGGCGGTCCGCCGGTACTTCGAGGAAGCCGACCCGGGCCCGCCGCCGGGAGGCGAAGCGGATCTGATTGTGTCCGCCAACTGCCTCTCGCAGCTCGGTCTCGTGC